>NZ_JBNGOX010000004.1:0-218990 GCF_050589785.1 Carboxylicivirga caseinilyticus
ATGGCAAAAGTGCCTGTTTTCGGGGTTTTGTTACACTTTTAAGATAGTGATAATTACTTAATTATCAAAGAAATAAATCAACTTCTGAATATCCCAGACTAAAATGAGGGTGTCCAAAATTGAGGCACCCTCTTTTTATTGTATTGCCTTAATCGACCAATTCATTTACTATTGGATCAAACTGATGAATTGCTATTTCAGCAATTTTTTCAATAATATTTTTGGGATATGAGCCTAATAAGTCTCTACGTTTAGTTAGGTATGATATGCGAACCGGTGAGAACCTCTTAAATGCTTTTACATACTTATTACTGAATAATGAACCTGCTGATATAACAGATTCGAGAATAAACAACTCAATGCTTTTTTCCATCAATGAAAAGAAGACAGATTTGTTAGCATAACTGAGCTGTTCAACACTCTTTAATATCATTTCTCCCAGCCAGAAAGTTCTGCTGGCATATTCATCAATTACATCTCTTCTTGCAGCCTCCGAAAAACAGGTCATTAAACCCTGTCTGCTATCGGTATAAACATCCTGAAGATCATCCAGAATCTGAAGGTAGGCACCATAACCATATAAGAACTTTTCCTGTTCTTCATTAAGGTTACCCAAAATAAGATAACCATCGGCCATTACCGAACAACCACCCTTATTCACACAAATATCAAATACCTCTTCTTTAGGTAATGAATGGCTTTCGGTTAACAATGCGGAACTCTTGGTCTGAGCTTCATGAATAGCTAATAAACTTGTATAAACATCCGGATATAAATCCCGTGGCCATTCCTCTTCTATCTTAGCTACCAGTTGAAATATTTTAGTTTCTGTAGCGTTCGCTGCTTCTACAACCTGATTATCCAACCTTTTATAGAATCGTTCTGCAAAAGCCTGTTTTTCTTCGGCCGAAACACTCACATCATCAATAAAATTATCGGTATACGGATATAACATGCTATATGCAAAAATGGATGGAGTAAGTCTTATTTGCTGACCAAAGAGATACTGAAGTCCATTCATAATCCATACATTCCGACATGCCTGAAAAATTTCTTCCAAACCCAATTCTTTATCAAAACTGCGTGCTTCGTTAATAAAATGTAAGGTGTTAGCAATCATATCATTCGATAAGATAATGTCGAGCTGATCATCGGAATAATCCAGTCCTTCTTTTAAAAAGTTTCTTATTTGAGAAAATACAGGGTTCTCAGACGATTGATTATTATCTGTTTTACTTTCATTTAAACTCTCGCGAAGGGAATGAAAGAAAGAATCAAACTTCTTTTCGTGCAAGATCTTTTGATGAAAGGAATATTCTTTGTTTAATCTGGGAAAATCTGTAGAACTGGTTTCCCAAAGTTCTCTGAAGTAGGTAAGGTGGTGCATCAATTGTTTTATATTAAATCACTAAGATAGAATTTTATATAAACTGTTGAAATAGTATGTCTCAATCAACCTGCATTACAATTAATTATTTACATACCTCAGAAATTCTACTTCCACAATACGAAGCTGACCATTAGCTTTTGCCCCATTCGGATCACGATAGAGGTCCAATTCAACATTGGCAGCATCCAGTTCAGTTATCTGCCCATAAGCATCCTGCTCGGTATTGGCACCAATAAGCTTTATGGTTACCTCAGCCCCTTTCAAACCTTTAAGAGGCAAAATAACGTAACCAAGACTCCTGGATGTCTTTCCTGAAAAAGCCAACTGACCATCAACCAATATTTCAATGGGATACTCTCTCATGCGCCAACCCGACAATTTGATGATACACTCATCCAAAACAGATTCTTCTTCCAACTTATATTTTATCCAACCGGTTTCGATAGTTCCATCGTTTTTCCACTCTGTCAGTTCATTATCATCGAAACTATTGGTGACATTTTCAATATTATGTCCGGCTACCGCACTCTTGATGGGAATATCCACTTTACTTACAAGATATGATGGTCCTTTGGGAGTCGGTCCTCTGTCCAAATAAACATCCAATCCGTCAGATGGCAGTTGTAACGACAATCCATCATTAACCTGAAATGGATGAGTAGAAAAAGTAATTTCATCTGACTCCAATCCATTGGCTGAAGCTTTTACATAAATCTTTCCGTCTTTTGTTGTTGATCTGATTAAAGCCCTATTTACTCCGCATTCCACAGGTAATTCTTTTGATAAAATATAATTGTCCTTTCCCTGTGCAATACCTCCCAGCCATTGACCTTCGCCTGTTAATTGAAATTGTATTAAATCATTTGCCAACGGACACCTTCGACCTTTTGAATCAGTTACTTCAACCTGAAGGATTGCGATATCAGCACCATCGGCTTTTGTACCTGAAGGATTCTCAATCAAACTCAGTTTAATATTCGAAGGTTTACCAATGGTCTCAATGGAATCCTCACTTAATATATTACCATTTTTATCATACGAAACAGCCTTAATCACACCTTCTTCCCAATGAATATCTTTAAAGGTATTCAGGAATCGATACTCGTTAAGACCTTTCCCTTTTGATTTTCCGTTAATAAAAAGCTCTACCTCATCACCTGTTGATACCACATAAATATCTTTTTGGATGGTATCGTTATAATTCCAGTGTCCAATAATATGAGTATGATGCTTCTCAGTATCTACCCAGCCATCCCACATAACCTGATGAGCGTAAAAATTATCTTTGGGTATACGCATTGCATCAACCTCTCCACTTCTGCGGTAGTTCTCAGCACCTCTGTAATGCGTATTTGTATCTGAAAAAATGATATTTGCACCTCCAGAACTAACCCTCTTACCTGTTCCGGGACGCATCTCCCAATAATCGAACCAACGAATAATATTTTCAATGGCATGAGAATCCTGGTTGCGATTGTAATCACTTGCATCTTTATCGCGGTATAAAGGCCCATCGCCGTTTTTATGATACGGATAGGAAAACTCATCCCAATATTTCCTAAGGCCTTCATCACGCGAATATTCCATTGCCCACATTGGGATATCAGCACTTTTATTAATATACAACATCTCGCCTCCGTATTCAGCTACTTTGCTATCCAGCATCTCACGCGACCCAACGGCTCTTCCTCCATAAGGATCATATAAATCTCTTATCTGTTTGAGCTCAGCCATATGTTCTTCACTAATAGACTCGTTCCCTCCTTCATAAAAGATTATACTCGGATTATTTCGATTATAGATAATTGCATCTCTCATTAGCTCAACCCTTTGCTCCCATCTACGATCATTTACATCTCTTTCAGCATCACCGGCCGGCATAGCCTGAATCAATCCCACGCGATCGCAACTTTCAACATCCTGCTTCCATGGAGTTACATGCATCCATCTTACCAGATTTCCATTGCTTTGAACCATCAGATTGTTGGTATAATCACTCATCCAGGGAGGACACGACATTCCAATAGCCGGCCATTCGTTACTGGTGCGTTGAGCATATCCTTTAAGTTGCAACACACGGTCATTCAGATAAAACATTCCATCTTTAAAGGCCGTCTTACGAAAACCAGTGCACGTAATTACCTCATCAAGACTTTTACCATCAATCAAAACTGATGTTTTAACATTGTACAGATAACCATAGCCCCAGCTCCAGAATTCGATATTATTAACCTTACCTGAAGCTTTAAGAATGGCCTTTTCTCCTTTCGCCAGATAGCTTGTTTCACCTAAAAAAGAACTCAATAATTTTCCATCAAGTTCATACAGATCAACCTTTAGCAGCACAGATTGGTCATCATCAGACTCATTTTTAATTTCAGCTTCGGCGTTCAGATTTATTGATTGAGTATCGATATTAATATCTGTGGCATAAATATATGTTCCAATTGTTTCAAGGTTTGAATACAAAGGCAATGTTTGATAAACATCAGACATTACATGTAAAAACACATTTTTAGGAATTCCACCATAATTAGCATTGAAGTTATCGTTGTTCCACTGAAATCCACTTCCTGTATCTCTTTCTTTATATTTCCAGTCGTTATCAGTTTTAACTGCAATTACATTTTCATTAGTGCCATAATTCAGGTAATCGGTAATATCAAAACCAACTGCCATCACACCGTTCTCATGATAACCCAGATAATGACCGTTGATATAAAAATCAGCACCCTGTCGCACTCCCTCGAACTCAACAAAAACCTTTTTACCTTTGGTTGTTTTGGGTATTCGAAAGTGTTTGCGATACCAGGCAATCCCTGTTGACAGATCGTGAATGGATTTTTTAAATGCTTCTTCCTGATTCCAGGCATAAGGCAAAGTCACTTCTTTCCAGGTTTTATCTAAAAGACTGGTTGACTCTCCATTATCAAGATCACCAACATGGATGAGCCATTGAGAATTGAAATTATACTTAACCCGATTGGCTTTAGTATGATTGAGCGAAAAGATATTGGATAAACAGAAAAACAATATGAAAGGTAATGCGATGTATTTCATTTGACAGATTTGATCAGATTAAAGGGATAAGGGATAGTATTGCGGTAAAACACTCCCTGCACAATCAAAAATAAAATTAAAATATTTATCTCACCTCCTAATTCTTATAGAAATTAAGAATTTAGCCTAACAAGCCTATCTCTTTCAAGTTAATATATAGCTACAAAAAAAAGGAGGCAAACGCCTCCTCAACTATTCTCCAATAAACTAATCCAGTGCGAAACGGTATTAATTTATTTTATTTATTCAACCTACTCTAACGTTTTTGCCGATGGATGGGCATCTTCAAGCTCGGTACCCCACTCTTTATTTGCTTTTGGCCCCATCACAAACTCCAATACTCCACCATTATGAATTTCTTCGTGTGAGAACCATGGTTTATTTAAAGGTTTACCATTCAACATAGCTGATTGCACATATTTATTTTCGTCTGATGCATTATGCGCAACTATCTCCAACACTTTATTATCACCTAACTGTATTTCAGCTTTTTCAAAAACAGGACTGCCGACATTATAAGCTCCTGAACCCGGTGTTACCGGATAGAATCCTAACTGACTAAAGGCCACAAAGGCTGACATGCCTCCTCCATCTTCATCTCCGGGAACTCCCATTAAATCGTTTCGAAACCACTCTTTTAGAAGTTTTCTGATACGTTTTTGTGTTTTCCATGGTTGTCCGGCATAATTATACAGATATGGAATGTGTAGAGAGGGTTCGTTAGCCATTGAGAATTGTCCCACATTACCCGTATGGTCAGGTAGTTGAGCATAGAAGGAATACTTACTCCTCCCAAGAGGTTCATTAAAAGTTGCATCCAGATTAGATATAAATTGCTCACGACCTCCCATCAATGCAATCAGATCTGCAACACTATGGGGCACATCCCAACGATAAACCCAGGCATTGTTTTCTCCGTAATATTTTCTGGCTCCCATGCCTCCTGAAAACTTATAATCAAAAGGTTCGATAAAATCGCCTTTATCATTTTTAGGATGAAAGAAATGTGTATCAGAATTGAAGATTGTTCTGTAATTAAATGAACGATTCAGAAAATACTCGTACTCATCCTGTTTATTTAACAACATAGCCAACTGCGACAAACACCACTCATCATAAACCGTTCCCAGTGTAACAGCAACTGGTTGCCTACTTTCAAAACCATGAACTTCAGGTACCGTTTCCTGCTCTCCTTCATTCAATGCCGGGAAATACCCATTTTGTTTGTAAAAAAGATCCAGTTCACCTGCAGGCATGCCTGACCAAGGCGCTAACGTTTTTTCCGTGATGGCACTTTTACAAGCCAGATAAGCCTTCTCCAAATCAAAATCAGTCAACCCTTTAGTATAGGCATCCAAAACGGTTGCAACCCCATGGTTAGAATTCATCCGACGACTATCACCCGTAATCTCAGGAAATGTTGGCATCCAGAAATGATCCATTTGCTCTGCCATCCTCAGGAAAGACTTAATGATATCTGTTTCCAGCTTTTTTTCAGTCAAGCAGCGTAATGGATGAGTAGCCCGATAGGTATCCCAAATCCAGTCATCTGTATAAAACGGGGTTCCTTCATCATCATGTATCTTACCATCGAAGGCACTGTAATATCTTCCATCTTCTGAAATACAGACAGGACGTTCGTAGGTACGATAAACTGAAGTATAAAACACAACCTTGTCATCTTCAGTTCCACCTGCAACTTTGGTTTTCGATAAAGCATTATTCCATTCATATCGTCCCTCTTCTTTGATTCTATCCAAATCAAAATCCTTTATCTCTCTGTACAAATTAGCCTTTGCCTGTTCAACACTTATGAAAGATATTCCATATTTCGCACAAACCTTATTGACACCTTTATCAAATGCAAGTGCAATACTTACATTTCTTCCATTACCGCTTTTCTCTTCTGATATCTCACCATCTTTCAACAAACCAGCTTTTATAGAAGGTTTGTCCATCTCCATGTATAGATAAACCTTTGTAGTTTTCTCTCTAACCGCATTAGAAACAACCTGAAACCCGGTGACAGCTCCATCTGAATAAGCTATTTCTCCAGATTGATTATTAATGACAATTGAGTTATTTTGTCCGGATGCAAATTCAAATGAATAGATTCCGGCCTGATGAGAAACCGCATATTTCACCTCAATTTGCTCTTCATCAAGGTAAATATCCCAGGAATAAGGGGAGATTTTTTCCTGATCATAACTGTATTTGTAAACTGACTGCAACTTGTCATCAACTGATGAAACCGGGTTTATATTAAAAGCTGAACTACCCCTGTGGCTAGTGGTTACAACCGGTAGTCCAAATAATTTATCGGTTGTATAATCATTTCTGCTTGGAATAACCCTTAACATACTATTGGGGAGATGTATAGTAGGAAAAGTAGGTACCAATAAATGACTTATATTACCCATATAAGGATTAACAAAATCAATCGGTTGCCTTTGCTCATTGGATTTATTGCCTGAGGGGTTACAGGCATAAAATACTACAATGAGAACTGTAATAATACTGTTCTTTAATTTCATGATTAGGTTTAATTTTAATTGAATCTCAATAGAATAACAAGTATATCAACAATACAAAACACACTAGATATTTCTCTTATCTATCGTTCAAGATTCAATAGGTTATTTTTAAGTATCCAAAATTAACTTTTTTATATAAAACATAAAGTTTAATGTTAATTCTTACTCATTCTTACAAACCACAATTTTATCTTGACAATATTACCTAGTCATTATAATTAATGAATTCAAAATCCAGCATTCAAGTCAAATAGTTGCAAAAGGGCACAAAAAAAGGGGGCAACCACTCCCCCTTTTCCACGTTAACAAATATTAAACTAATAACCAGTGTTCTGAGTTATTAAACCACCAGTGTTATCGACTTCCGTTTGAGGAAGAGGGAAGAAGATATTTTTAGGCATTTGAAGGTTAGTAGCATGAAATAATGGTTCTCCTGAATCATCAACGGTAACAGATCCGTCTTCTTCCATTGTTAATGCTGCTTTAACTTTATAGCCGTCAGTTTTTACAATTTGCTCCAATCTTCCGGTACGAACCAAATCATGGAAACGATGACCTTCACCACAAAGCTCCACACGTCGTTCATGATAAATCGCATCTAATAAAGCCGCACCACTTGCTGTAATATCTGGTAATACTGTTTCATTTCCTTGGCGGGCACGTTCACGAACATAATTCAAATAGATTTTAGCTGTTGATTCATCATTAGTATGATAACATGCTTCGGCATATAGAAGGTAAATATCAGCTAAACGGATAATACGCTCGTTTACAGGTGAGTTCCGGAAGTTTCCTAAATTATAATAATCTGCACGTTCAAGAAAATGTTTATAATTACTAAAGCCAGTCAAATCTTCATTTACTGTAGGAATTGTTCCATCATCTTCTGCCCATTTTACAGCATAAGTCAAAGAGTTAATCAAAGACTGCTCGCGGCGAGGATCACCATCTTCAAAGGCTAGATATAAATCATAAGTTGCCTGATAGCGACCATATGGATCGGCAGCTCCTAACCAAGGCATATTAAGGAAAGTAGTAAAATTACCGTTGTTGGTAAAAGCACCATCATCCAAAGGAGAATCATAAAACTGAACCTCAAAAATAGAACCTATCCCATTCTCACCTGCTTCAGTAAAAATATCATGATAATTGCCCTGATACAGATCATAATTCAATTTAAATAACTCTTTTGCATAAGTCTTAGCATCTTCCCATTTTGATTCATCATAAAACGACTGTGATGAGTATCCTGCACTGGCCTGGGTTACACAAACTTTAACCAACATACCAAGAGCTGCTCCTTTTGTAGCCCTACCTAATTCACCTAAATCGGCTACCTCATCTTTTGTTGGCAGATCTTGCCAGGCTTCGTTTAAATCTTTCTCTATTTGTTCAAAAACCTTGTCAGCACTTTCACGTGTCTGATCCAGATCATCCTGTAAAAGAGGTACCGTAATCAATGGAACATCACCATACATTTTTACTAAATCGTAGTAATAATATGCGCGCATAAATTTAGCTTCAGCCACAACTCTTGCTTGCAAATCTTTGTCTTTCACTCCCGAAATATCAACTCCTTCAACATTCTGTATTAGCTTATTAGCAATTAATATTCCTCGGTAGTTATAACGATAGTTATACAAAAACAAGAAATGAGACGCATCAAACGTAAATTCTCTTAAAGGCAAATCTTCACGATCGACGGCATCGTCAGTACTAGAATTATTTATTGAGGTACGCCCCCAATTGTAATGGTATTCCCACATGGGAGCATAACAAGCATTAGCTGCTGTTATCAGCTCTGCATCATTAGAGTAAAAACTACCTTCGGTTTGCTCACCTATTTTATCTGTATCCAGGTAATCTTCGCTACAGGCCACTGCAGCAAACACCATCAATCCTGCTAAAAATATATTTTTGATCTTATTCATCTTCTTCAATAATTTAGAAAGTTACACTTGCTCCAAACGAATATGTTCTCGACTGAGGATAAGTACCATAATCGATACCTTGAGTAAGAGTTCCTCCTCCTATTTCAGGATCTAATCCTGAGTATTTGGTGAATGTTAACAGGTTCTGACCTGAGAAGTACAAACGAACATTGGATAACCATGGAGTTATGTTTCTGAATGTATAACCCAATTGGAAGTTCTTTAAACGCACATATGAACCATCCTCAATATAGAAATCAGACTGTTTAAGATTATATTCTGTTGTAGCTGCATTCAACCCAAACATAGAATTTGATCCGTTAGCTGCTGTCCAGTGGTTCTTGTAATCTTCAGTTAAAGCAAAACGCTTGTAATCAGCATAGTTATAATACTTAAATCCATTAAATATTTCATTACCGGCAACACCCTGGAAGAACAGTGTCATATCCCAGTTTTTATATTCCAAATCAATATTTAAACCATAGTACCAATCCGGGATCGGACTTCCGATCATCACACGGTCGTTGGCATCCAATACACCATCTGGCTCTTCCAATACTCCGTCGTTATCTTTATCTGTCCATTGGTCTTTAAATCTGAAGTCTCCAGCTCCAATCGGATCACCAGCTTGTGGACTTGAGGCCACTTCACCATCAGTCTGGAAAACTCCTTCGACCTCATATCCATAAAATGCTCCAATTGGTAACCCTTCAGCTGTGCGGGTAACCGAGCCAACCAAACTTACACTACCACTCACGATAGGTACTCCTCCACCTAAACTGGTAACTTCGTTCTTTATATGAGAAGCATTCAGATTCACATTAAACTTTAGATCGTTACCTATTTTTCCACGATATCCTAAATCAAATTCAATCCCCTTATTCTCAACAGTTCCTGCATTAACATAAGGACTTCCGTCGTAACCTGCGTATTCTGCAATGGGTATCTGAACCAGCATATCCTTTGTTTGCTTCACAAAATAATCAGCTGATAAAGAAATTTTATCCTGCAAAAAGGCTAAGTCAATACCAAAGTTGGTTGACTCAACTGTTTCCCATTGCACTTCTGTGTTGGCCATTTTTACAGGGGCTGCACCGGCTTGTTCCTGATCGCCAAAAACATAACTATACTCAACTCTGGCATCACTACTCTGAACTGTAGATGTAAAAGAATAAGGATCAATTTTAGCATTACCAACACGTCCCCAACCTGCTCTAAGCATGATACGATTAACAAGATCTTCAGATAACCAATCCATAAAGGCTTCATCCCTCAATCTCCAACCAAAGGACATCGATGGGAAATTACCCATTCGTTTATCAGGACCAAAAACTGAAGAACCATCACGACGGAAAGAAGCAGTTAGGAAATATTTACCAGCAAAATCATAATTTACACGAGCCAGATAAGAAAACATTCTGATATCTGTTCCCGAGTTCCATGCAGTTGTGCTCTCCAAATCAGTAGATGCCGAAATATATTGTAATTCCTCACTATCATTTGGCACATTATTACGCGCTGCACCAAGATATTCATACTTGGTTTGCTCAGCCGTAAAACCTCCCAAAACAGTAAGGTTGTGTTTTTCTTTTGAGAAAATATATCTGATCGTATTTTCACTTAATACACCATCTGTATCACTTGTTTGTTTTGAAATACTGTTTACAGTTCTTAACTCATTTCCATAATTATAAGTTGGATAATAAGTTTTGCTTTTAGTTCTTCTTAAATTCAGGCTTAAAGCACTCTTCAAAAACAGATTTTTTACCGGCTCAAATTGAACATATGAACGAGCAAGAATACTTAATACTTTAGCATTATAAACATCCCTGTTTAGTTGCGCCACGGGATTCGCCAAATCGGAATAAGGAGTAGATGCATACTCTCCACTTTCCTGATAAACCGGAGTAAGAGGATCCAAACGCTGCGCAAGCGTCAATACACCACTTATTGCATTGCTGGTAACCTGATCGCTGTTTTCATTGGCAATAGCCACATTAAATCCTGCTTCCCACTTATCTCCCATAAAGTAATTGTTGTTAATGCGGGCATTCAACCGTTCATAAGCTGAATTCAAAACAATTCCTTCATTCTTAAAATAACCAACACTAATAAGAGAATTCGATTTTTCACTACCTCTTGAGATGGTTGCATTGGCTTTGTAAATCTTACCTGTTTGGGTTACTTCATCAAACCAGTTTGTTGTATTGTTTACATTATCAGAAGGCGACAATAGATTTAGAGATGTATATGCACTTGAACCGGTAAAAGCAGCTGCATTATTTTGCGACTGATTATATATTTCCAACCAATCTGAAGAATTCATCAGATTTGGTTTTTTCCAGGCCTGTTGCACCCCACTCATTAACTCCAATTGCACCTTTACATCTTCAGATTTACCTGTTTTTGTTGTAATTAAAACAACTCCATTGGCACCTCTGGAACCATAAATAGCTGTAGCAGAAGCATCTTTTAATACTTCCATATTAGAAACATCACTCGAATTCAGGAATGATATATCATCAAGAAAAATACCATCTACAACGTATAATGGAGAAGAATTATTTACTGTTCCTGTTCCCCGCACACGAACAGATAAACCTGAACCCGGTGCACCAGATGTTTGAGTTACCATAACACCAGATGCTCTACCCTGCAATAGAGTAGCTGCACTGGCCACCGGTTGATTCTCCAAAGCCTCAGCATTTACTGATGAAACAGAACCAGTAATATCACTCTTTTTTTGCACTCCATATCCAACAGCCACCACTTCATCAAGTCCAAAATACTCAGGTTCCAACTTAACATTGATTTCAGTTTGATCTCCCACTTGCACTTCTTGTGAAACCATACCAATAAAACTAAAAACCAAAACTTCACCTGAATTTACTTCGATGGTATAGGATCCATTTACACTGGTAATGGTTCCCTCTGATGGATTACTTTTTACTGTAACATTAACCCCGGGTAAGGGAATGTTTTGATCATCTTTTACTATTCCGCTTATTGTTTTTGTTTGTGCCTGACCAAAGACTATGATCGAACACAATAAAAACAAGCTCAACAGACTTTTTTTCATAGATAAGTAATTAAAGTGTTAATACATGATTATCAATAATTATATAGTTCTTAATCAATCATTTTCATCCTTTCATACTCTTTAAAAAAGGCATGTAATATCCTATCAAGCAAAGCATCTTAGAATGCTCAGCAGGCATTTGGCTATATATTTTTTGGATTTATTTCCCCAAGCGACAGATTATTCTGTCAACACACAAAAATCCGGATCTTAACTGACTTTAATCTGTTTATCGTTTTAACTTCTCAATTTCTATAATTTCCTCACTCCTATACCTGGCAACTCACTTAAAGTAACCTTCCCATCAATCACCTTCATTCCCTCAAATACATCATTTGATATTAGCAGATTACCATCTAAATCTGCCCAATCAACCAAAGGTGAAAGTTGTGATGCAGCTGATATCGCACAGGAAGTAGCTGTCATACAACCAATCATCACTTTCATATCCAATGCTCTGGCAATGGTCATCATCTTTTTAGCTGCCAGTAAACCACCACATTTCATTAACTTCACATTGATACCTGAATAGACTCCTTTCAAAGGCATTACATCATGTATGGTCTGAAGTGCTTCATCGGCAATAATTGGCAACGGACTATTCTCCGATAACCAGGCAATCTCATCCATCTTTTCCTTTTCTTTCGACATAGGCTGCTCAACAAATACAACTCCCTGATCTTTTAGCCAATGAATCATATCCAATGCTTCCTTTTTATCTGTCCATCCCTGGTTAACATCAACGCATAAAGGTTTATCTGTAACCGAGCGGATCGTACGAATCATCTCCTTATCATTATCCTTGCCCAGCTTAACTTTTAAAATTTTATATGGGGAAGCCTCCTCCACTTTTTCCTTTACAACATCCGGCTGATCAATTCCAATAGTAAAACTTGTGTTGGGCGTTTTGGAAGCATCCAATCCCCATATTTTATGTATCGGCTGACCAACAATCTTTCCTACGAGATCATGCAACGCAATATCGATTGAAGCTTTAGCGGCATAATTACCAACATCAACTCCATCTACATATGTCAAAATTTCTTCAAGCAAAAAGGGGCTAGTGAATTGCTCCAATTTAATTTGCGACAAGAATTTTGCAGCTGTGTCGTGCGACTCACCCAGATATGGCGGCATAGCTGCTTCACCATATCCAACAAATCCATCGTATTCAATTTCAACCAACATAACAGGAGTGGTTGTACGCGAACTGGAAGCAATGGTAAAAGTATGCTTCAATTGAAGGTTATATGGCTTAAAACTTAATTTCATTTTTGATGTGGATCTAAGGTTCTTTTCTTGTTTAGCATTACACGACACAAAAGAGCTTGCTATCAGGCCAGATCCTGCCAGCACACCTGCATTTTTAATAAAATCTCTTCTATTGGTCATACTCCTCGATTACTTTAGTAAAACATACCATGGATGACTTGCTACAGAAACCATTCCTTCACTTTCTTCCTGGCCAACATATCTTTGAGCTCCCAACCATGAAAGCAATCTATCTTTACTAAAATTAACTCTGGTTGAATCCAGACTATTTATCATCACAAAACCGGAAGCATGTATAAACTCATGATTACCAATATACATTCCAACATGCGTAACCTTGTTAGCCTCTTTATTTCCAAAAAATAATAAATCGCCTTGTTTTAATTTATCCAAATCCAAGTCTATACCTTCGCCATAATGGATTTGCTGAGATGCATCTCTCATCAAAACATATCCATTCAAAAAATAAATTGTTTTAACAAAACCAGAACAGTCAAGTGCTTTAGAAGAAGTACCTCCCCATAAATATGGCAATCCAAGTAGGTTTTTAGCATCCTCAACCAATGCTTTTGGATTTAAATCAATTTTATTCAGCCAGGTTTCAAAATCCAATATAGAATCTTCCGACACTTTACCCTGCCGACCATCCGGAAGTGCCAACTTACATTCTGAGTTGTCTTTTTCAATCAATTCAACAATGCTTCCCTTCACCATATCACAAACAACCATTCCTTGTTCATCCCTTAACCATGCATCATTCAGAATAATAACTCTTTTACTTCCTTTCCAATTTTGAAATTCCTCATCACTCAAGTTAGTCAGAGATGAATTATTTGTCCAACCAATATATTTATCCGGACATTGAACTAAACTCCAGTCTCCATCCGTTTTTAATACTTTTACCGGAGTACCCAGAATTATTTGAGAAACCAACTGAGAGGAATGGCGGGGAAATTCGCGCAAATTAGCCACACTTATAGTTACCAGCGCATAACATCCAAATTCATTTGAAACCGGCAATACAACCAGACTATCAATAACTGTTTTATGTATCTTATTAAGATGATTCAATAAATCTGCCTTTGCATCATTAGAGGTTGTTTCGCCTTTTATTATTAAATCACCATTACGAAATAACACCTCCACATCAAAAACAGCTACACGTGTATCCGGAACATACTTCTGCTTAACCTGCTCTAATTCCATAGCAACTTCGTGCATCGCATTATTACAACTGCCGAACACAACAAGCAGAACCAATTGTAATATGTAGTAAAATCTTTTCATATTTCGGTATGTTGTATTACATCTTACATTTATCAAATGTATAAATAGTTTTACTAATAACAAACAATCTTTCAAATTTTTCTTCCACACCCTTATAGACTTCATTTATTTCCGAAAAATTTTGAATTAAGAACGAGCTCAACCCCTGCTCAATTAATTTTTTAGTAAATAAAAATGCTTATATATTTGTATTACATATTTCATTTACCGATTTAAAGCAAATAATCATCCATTATGAAACTTTCATTACAACAGCTATTGATTTACCTAATACTATTATTGTGCATACAATTAGTTGATGCACAAAAAACCTTTACCGGAATTGAAGTATTACAGGCAACAAACTTTAAATCACTTCAAGGTAAACGTGTAGGACTTATTACTAATCCAACGGGGGTTAACAGTCAACTTATTTCTACCATCGATATTTTACACGAGACACCTCTTGTAAATCTTGTTGCTTTATATGGTCCTGAACATGGCGTAAGAGGGGATTATTCTGCAGGCGATCATGTTGAGTCTTTTACAGACCCTAAAACTCAATTACCAGTTTACAGCCTGTACGGTAAAAACAGAAAACCAAACAGCGAGATGCTACAAAATGTAGATATTCTGGTTTATGACATACAGGATATTGGTTCACGTTCATACACTTATATAAGTACTCTCGGACTCGCCATGGAAGCTGCTGCCGAGAATAATAAAAAGCTATTAGTACTGGATCGTCCTAACCCATTGGGTGGTGAAAAAATTGAAGGATTAATTACTGAACCTGAATTTACTTCATTTGTTAGTCAGTATCCAATACCCTACCTGCATAGTATGACAGTTGGGGAACTTGCCTTATTCTTAAATGGTGAAAAACTTTTAAACAACGGTATTCAATGTGATTTAGAAGTAATTAAAATGGAAGACTGGAAAAGATCCATGACTTTCGATCAAACAGGACTACCTTGGGTGCCATCATCACCTCATATACCAAATGCTCAATCATGCTTTTACTATCCGGTTAGTGGAATTCTGGGTGAATTAATGGTATTTAATATTGGCGTTGGCTATACACTTCCCTTCCATTTATTTGCAACCGAATGGATGAATGCAGACAGCATTGCCAACAATCTGAATAATCTTCATCTCAATGGCGTCATCTTTCGCCCAATACACTTTAAACCTTATTATAGTGTTTCTAAAGGAAAGATGGTACACGGAATTCAGGTACATATCACAAATTACAAAGAAGCTAATTTATCCTTAATACAATTTTATGTACTTCAGGAGGCGCATAAACTTTGGCCGGAATACAATGTATTTGAACTATGCTCAGGCGATCGCATCACAATGTTTGATAAAGTATGTGGCAGTGATAAACTAAGAAAAGAATTCACAAAAAACTGGCTGGTAAGTGATATTATTCCCCTTTGGATGGATAGCATTGAAGAATTCAGAGCACAATCTAAAAAATACTATCTATATAACTAAACAACAACAAGTAATACTTAAATTAAAATCCGAATTGAAAAGTAAACTACCAGACAATTCGGATTAACTATATTCACTTTTATATAATTAGACCTTGATAAATATCTTTCGTTTGTAAAGAATCCAACCGATAAACCAAAAGAAAATGATATGAGCAATACCAAACAATAATGACCCATTCATATTTCCGGCCAACGGCACAAAAACCTTCTGATATAATGCCTGATAACCATTTAAAACATCTTCTCCGGAATTGATATGAATCATTTTATAAAGGATTCGAACCCAAATACCGGATAATGCATAAATAAATAAAGGATTCATTCCAAAGACCACAAAAAAAGATGTCCACTTTTTATATTCCTTGATATCAATGATCCATATCAACACAGCCAGAAACATAGTACCTAATCCCGCTGTGTAAATCACATATGAACCTGTCCAAATTGGCTTATTGATTGGCCAAACGAAATCCCACAACCAACCTGCAGCCGTTAAAATAGCACCAACAATCAGCAAATGCAATGGCAACTTAACTTTTTCTATGGTTTTTATAGAACGGCCAACCAGATAACCTATCAATGTTGTAACAACAGCAGGTAAAGTGC
Organism: Carboxylicivirga caseinilyticus; assembly: GCF_050589785.1. NCBI lineage: Bacteria > Pseudomonadati > Bacteroidota > Bacteroidia > Marinilabiliales > Marinilabiliaceae > Carboxylicivirga > Carboxylicivirga caseinilyticus. Next base: position 16,641 of record NZ_JBNGOX010000004.1, read on the forward strand.
TTAATAAACCTTCAGGATCAAATGCAATGCCAAATCCATGATAAATATGCTGCTCTCCAAAAAGCCATTTATCAATACCAGTTACAACATTACCATCCAGACTGTATGGATCTGCCCCTCCAAAGAAATAAAGAATAGCCCAATAGGCTAACAAGATTCCACCTCCAATATATTGTATGGTACGATACTTAAAAGACAGTACTAACAATGCACTTACGCCATACACTATGGCAATACGCTGTAATACGCCCAATATTCTTAGATGAGAAAAATCCTGACTCCACTGTGGGAAAGAGTTTAAGAATAAACCAATAGCAAAAATCAGAATTGTTCGTTTTACAATTTTAAAAACCGATTGTTTATTAAGTTCGCTTCCATATTTAGTAAAAGAAAAGAACATAGATACTCCCATTACAAACAGGAAGAAAGGAAATACCAAATCAGTGGGTGTACATCCATGCCACTCTGAATGCAGTAAGGGTGGATAAACATACGACCAACTTCCGGGTGTGTTAACCAGAATCATTCCTGCAATGGTAATCCCCCGAAGAACATCGAGAGCAAGGTAACGTTGTGATTTACTCATACTTTTGGGATTAATTAATTAGCTTTTAGCTACTAGCTCATGGCATATAGCTTATTTATATTTTAATGAGAATAACTTCAAATCTAAAACTTAAAAACAAGCACAACAATAACTCAATGATTTTTAGTTATCTGTTGGTTGCTTTTTAATACCAAATAAAGGATCTATTTTCAAGAAACGAATAATCACAAATGCCGGGATCGTACAAACCATTACCCAAATAAAAAAGTACTGATAACCTATCATATCCTGTATCCATCCCGAAATCATACCCGGCAACATCATACCCAAAGCCATAAACCCAGTACAGAATGCAAAATGTGCTGTTTTATGCTCTCCTTCTGAGACATAAATCTGATATAACATAAAAGCTGTAAATCCAAATCCATACCCAAATTGCTCAATTGCTACTGCAACACTCACCATTATAATCGATTCGGGCAAAGCATAAGATAAAAACACATATACCAGATTAGGAATATTAATAGCAATAACCATTGGCAACAACCAGTATTTCAGTCCTTTTTTTGAAGCTACAAGCCCCCCTAAAATTCCTCCTATCGTTAGAAAAATAACCCCAATAGTTCCATAAACAATTCCCACATCACTGGTGCTCAAACCCAATCCTCCCACTTCCCGGGAATCCAAAAGGAAAGGTGATGCCATCTTCACAAGTTGAGATTCTCCCAGGCGATAAAAAAGCAAAACTCCTAATATGACCCAAATATCTTTTTTAGCAAAAAAAGTCTGAAATGTCTTACCGAAATCATTCATTATCTCTCCAAAGCTTTTTACTTCCTTATCCATATCATCCTGAGGATGTGGCAGTACAAACTTATGAAACAAAGCAAGCAGCAAAAACAAACCGGTAACAACATAAAAAGTTAACGACCATGCAAGGGGGATACTTGGACCCTCATTACCAAACAAAGTCATTTCTTCCAACTGACCAGCCAGAAAAACCAAAGCTCCCTGACCTGTAATCATTGCCAAACGATAAAAAGTACTACGAATACCTATAAAATATGCCTGTTGACTATCATTCAACCCAAACATATAAAAACCATCGGCAGCGATATCGTGTGTAGCCGAACTAAAGGCCAGTAACCAAAAGAATGCCAATGTTGATTGAAAGAAAAAGCCGGTTGGAATCGTAAAAGCAACTCCTGCCATTCCTGCTCCAATCAACAATTGCATAGCAATTATCCACCATCTCTTACTTTTTAGAGTATCCACTACAGGACTCCAGAAAGGCTTGATTACCCATGGTAAATATAACCAGGAAGTGTACAAAGCAATATCTGTATTAGAAATATCAAGCTTTTTATACATGATCACTGCCAGTGTCATAACTACCACATAAGGTATTCCTTCTGCAAAGTATAAGCTGGGCACCCATGCCCAGGGAGATGTAGATTTTTTGTTCATGTTTTCTAAGTCCGAAGCGTCAAGTCCAAAGTCTGTAACGCCTAATTTATATTCAAGCTATCAGCCATTAGCTATAAGCTTTTCCCTCTTCTTCCTTCTGCCTCTAAACTACTGCCTATCTACTACTGACCACTGACTACTTTCTACTGACTAATATCTCTTCTCCAATCCTGCCCCTCTGAAATAGTGCATTAAGATAGCATTATAATCGTAACCTTTGGCGCCCATTACAGCTGCTCCAATCTGACAAAGTCCAACTCCATGCCCCCATCCGGCTCCTTTAAGAGTAAATTTCATTTGCTGTTCTTTTTCTTCTTTTTCTACCACAAAAGCAGAACTATACAGATGCGATTCTGACAAAGCCTTACGAATCTCTAACTCTTTGCCAATGATCAATGTCTTTTTATCTCCTACGATTTTCAGTTTTATCAATCGCCCGGAATCACCACGTTCAACTGGAATTAAATCCAGAATCAGTCCAAAATCCATACCTGTGCGACGAGCAATCAAACTACTTAAATCCTGTTGTGAATACGTAACCTGCCAGCGATAAAAATCATTTGTTTCCTGATCATAATCATTTAACACCTGACTTAAAACCTCTTTATCATTGGTATTGCAGAAAGCATCGGGCTCTCCCAAAATCCACTTTTCGGCTGAGGGTTCATTGTCCAGATCAAGACTAAAGCCTGTTGGAATGGTATCGTTATCCACAAACTTTTGCAGGTAAGGATGATTAACCGGTTCCCAAACTTTCTCAAACACCTCAACCATACCTCCACAGCATTTTGAGAAACGCGCATCACATATAGCATTGTTATAAGTGAGTACTTCACCCCAGGTTTCTTTAACAGCCTGCACAACCATAGGTGTATTAGCCCTTGTAATCCCTTGGTAGCGCTGACAATGGTCATCGGCACAAACATCGAAATTAGCATGATCCTCACGATCGTACCATCGGATCAACTCTGTTTCTGATTGATAAACCGAACTGTATTTCTCTGTCTCCTGAGCCAACGCTTTATTTTTTTCAATCTGAGCCAACAACCAACTACGAGAAATTACTGCATGAGCTTTCAAAAGCTGAAGGGAAGAAGTGGCACTCATTTCTGAAGAGATTACACTCATCAGATAATCTTCTACTGAAAGAATATTGATAGCCGTGATCTTATCATCTTCAATCAATAGCTTCAGGCTCCCTTTAAACATTTGATCCTCGTCGCGCTCCCAATGAAAATTAATTCCTATGGTCACCTTATGAAGCGTAAAAGTTCCTTCTTCATTCTGAGGTTTAAGAGTGGCCCCATTTGTCAGCTGAAAAGTTTGACTACCGTTAGACAGAACTATTGAACCATCCTTTAGCTCAGCAACCCACTTATCAGACAGAATCTTACCCTCTTTTGTAACAAAAGGCGAATGTAAAGTAAATTCAAAGCGGGGTTTAAATAATATACCCACATTTATTACCGGTATGTGATTCATTTTTGAATTGATTTTTCGATTAAAGTTTGAATTAACTCTTCACATTTCTGAGAATCCAGGCAAACCTGATTCAGTATTTCTTCCACATCATTTGCTGTTAATTTCTCGTAATCCTCCTGTCGCGGAGTAATAAATACGCCGCCCATATCTACAGATGCAGGACTAATTAAAATTTGTTCTGTTCCTTCTTTAAAATAACTGGCAGGTCGGTGTAATATTCGAGGAAAAACATGAACCACATATTCACCTTCTTCAAAGTATGATAGAACGTTCAACATGGGTTCAACTTCATCTTTTTGACTCTGAACCAACAAGTCATATAATTCATTAAACAAAGAAACGATTGCAGCAGACTCCGAACTCATTAGTGTAATCACGCCTCTGTTATAGTTTTTCCATGTATATATAGCCACATCATTGCTTAGACCTGATAACTTTGCAAACCTGCCACTTTTAAAATCCTCTTCAATAGGCATAAAACCCTTATTACCTGCCTGAAAATGAAAATGATCAGGTGCAGATGCTCCGCATTTGGGTCCATTATAGAACAAGGTATATTCAGGAAGTTCGTAAGCCAGATCCAACATTGATTTAAAATAAGGCTGAATCAACTGAAGCGTATGTTTTTTGTGTGGAATAGTCAGGTGCTTATTGAAAATTGGAAAAGGATTAACAAGGATAGTATAGTCCTCAAAATCAACACCACGTTGCTGTTCAGGCCTGTTTTGTTCACATAAAAAACAGGGCCGTTCTTGAATCGATCGGGCATCCACCTTAGCAGCCGACGATCTGATTCGCTCAGGATTAAACTGAATTTTCACTTCACTTCCTCCTGATAAAATCAAACTCCGGGTCTTCACTAAATTCAGACCTTTAAAATTAATTGCTGCCAGATCCCAATTGGTAAGTTGAGATTCTATCAGTTCATTAACCTTATATAATATATCCATAGTAATCCTTACGATTTTAGTCAATATTTAGAAGTTTTATTCCCTGACTTCTAATTACCGCATGGCTATCATTTGCTGACGAGCCTTAAACTCCATGGTTCTGATCTTATCTTTATAGAAGTTATGAGCATTCATTTTAACTATATCCAAAGATGCATCGGAATTGTCATCCCAGCGACGACACAAGTACAAAGGATCATATATTCGACCAATCTGGTAATGACGACTGATATTTAAGCCTAAGGCATAATCCTCACCATAACTTGTATTAGGCACCTTAACCTGGCGCAAAACAGGAGTATAAAAAGCACGTGGAGCACCCAAACCATTAATTCGCAATGCATTATTACGTCCGTTATCTGGGGTCCATTCTTTATGATCAATTAATCCGGGAGGTATCTCTTCCAATTTAAAATTCACCATCTGATAACTTCCTACCACCATGGCACAATTTTGCTCATAAAAGGCTTTTACGATTCGATCCAAAACTGTTTCATCGATATACAAATCATCACTATCTAACTGAACAGCAAACTTACCACATCGATCATCTTCAACAGCGCGATTCCAGCATCCACCAATACCCAAATCGTCACGTTCAGGTATTATATGAACGATTCTATCATCCTTAAATGACTGGATTATCTCAGTGGTTTTATCCGTTGAATGATTATCCACAATAATGAGGTTAAAAAGAAAATCTGTTTTTTGCTTTAACACCGATTCAATGGCATCAGCTACTGTTTTCTCGCGGTTTCGGACCGGAATAATAACAGATGCTTCAACAAGAAATTCTTCTTCTGAAAACTCAATTTGTTTAAATTCAGGCTTCAGATATGCACCAACTTTTTTAAGATGAGCCGTGCAGGCTACTTCCATTTCAATCTGGCGATCACGATTACGAGGATCAACATAGTCAAACATTTTCTCGCCCGATTTACGGGTATCCAATTCCACTTCGGTGTACAATAACTCAGGCAAATGGAATAACTCATAGGATTGCGATACTCGCAGGCGAAGATCGTACATTGCCGCATGGATATAATCAGCATCCATATCTTTAACAGCACTCAGTAAAGCCTCTTTTTTATATAGAATCAGCGAACCAAAATCAAAATCATCCCTTAAGCTTCCTTGTTGATAATCAACCACCGGATGAGCAGATAATTTCCCTTCCTTTCTTTCATAAAAATCAGCATATACCAACCCAGCTCCTGTATCATCACATGCTTTACACATTCTCTCCAGGGCATTCATTCCTACCTCAAGGGCCATGGTTTTGGAATACACCACCACATAATCTCCAAGTGATTCCTCAATTATTTTTTTCCAGGTTGCTGAGGCGAATAAGCCTACTTTTGACACGATTACCGCTACACCCTCCAGATTAACATCTTCAGGTGCCACCACTACAATTTTATCCACTAAAGCCGAAGCCTTTAATGCCTTAATGGTTACTTCCAACTCATTGGTTGGAGCAAATGGAAGAATACATGATATTTTTCCGCTCATCTCTATATGTATTATTTATTGTTCTTCATTAAAAAATTCAGAATAGCTTTCATCAGGCTATCTCTTTCCTGCTCTGAAATAATCGTTTCAAACGGGAAGCCGAAAATAACCGTTTTATAATCACCTTGATATAAGACTGCAGCACTGGCATTGTTTTCATCATATCGAAAAGCAGTTAATGCCTTATCTCCAACAGCTTCTATCGCATCAGGCGCTTCAACCGTGTAAATATCCGGACGATAAACCGTATTAAAACATAACTCTCCTTTAAAAACTGATGTTGCATAATCCGTTGCATATACATTTCCACTCTTTACCGCATGGTTCGTTCTCCATTTAAAACCCAAAACATCAGCCGCAAATTTAGCTACAATTGTGTCACCTGTCATATAAATATCAGATCCAACATAGGCCCCATTCATAAATATATTTTGATTATTCTTTGTAAGATCAACTACCTTATTCATAAATTCTTTGGTGTAAATCTGATATTGAACTGCACTGTCCTGATATGAATAACTCGTCTTTTCTTCGCCTAGAATAATATCAACAGCTTTATATTTTGATGCATCATAATCAGGCTGGCTAAACTCCTCATCACTAACCGAAACAAAAGAATAACCTGCTTTTAATATTGATTGACCGTGAACAAACACATTATCAAAAGTATTTCCTTTAATTATCTTACCCTCGTAATCAGCATAGCTTGCCCCCCAACCTGGACTATCATCATCCAGCCATTGAGATTTTCTGTTATAATCGTACTGAAACCCGGTAAAGGCCAAATCAAATTTATCAGGCACACCCTGATCTTCCCACCAGGCCACACCTGCAAAGTCACCTTCATCGATAAAAGCCGGAGCACTAACCCTGTCAAAAGCATTTACTACCAAAACTTTTTCTGAATCATCACCTAAAATTCCTAATGACAATATCTCACTTGCAAAACTTTCACCACCATCATTTATTGCTGTTACCTTGTAACTATAAATACATCCAACTTCAGGCTGAGGCAATTGATAATATGTACCTTCAACGATAGTACCATTATCAAATCCATTATCATTGATTCGTTGATAAACTTTATATTTTGTTGGTGTGGCAGATGGTTCCAATGAATCAATAACCGGTTGCCAGCTTAATTCATATGTCCCATTCTTTTGCCGAATGGCTAAATGATCAACCATCAATGGTTGAACAACATATTCACGGCCTTCCTGAAAAGCAAGAAATTTCAGCATACCTTTATAAACAGCCCGGCATACATCAAACCTGAATTCAGGGTCAAGTCCATAGCGCATATCTGCCACATTCTGATGCGACAACAACTCCAGTAACATGGTTGGCACATTTGGACGCCAGGCTTCGGAATATTGTTTATCCCATAAACCACGACGTGTCCAGTCCGTTTTATACAAGGCCCTGATATCATCTACGATTTGCGTTTGGATAATATCAGCCAAATCACGACTCGCCAATTTAGATTGACCATTTGGAAATTTACCATCATCCCGTTTAGTACTGAAAATTCCCAATGTTCCAATAACGGAATCATTGGGTGTAATACCTGCATCAGTATGAAATGCAAAAGCCAGATCTATGGGAAGATTCAACCCTTCAGCATTCCGATTCCTGGTAGGTCCGTTTGGCGCTCCCATCAGGTAATCCACCCATTCGCCACGACTCTGATAATCGTCGTTATAATCATTTTTCTCATCATTCAAACTGAACACAAGCGTATCGGGCATGCCTGCATACTGAAGCCAATACCGGGCAGCTTCCATATAACGCGGACGACCAGATAATTTGGCCGAGAATATTTCTGTATCAACTTTAACAGCTTCCACATCAGTATTGCCCGAATTATTTAACGACCATTGATTAGGAATCACCTCATCCGAAGGCTTGCGTGCTACATTACCCATACCTCCACCCAACCTCACAGCGTCAAGTGATATATTTCCATTGCCTGAAACTTCTATTAAAGCCTCCTCAGCACTCTTAAAATGAAAGGTTCCAAGATAAATCCATGTTCCACCTCCCATTGTTTGATTTACCCAATAACTGGTTTCTCCACCACTATGAAAAACTTTGTAAGTAACCTCCTTTGAATTATCCTGATTTTGCTGATAAGAAACATAAACAGCATAATCACCCGTTTCGGGCACTTTTGCTTTGTACTCTGCCACTTTACCACTTGCCGCTACAACCTCTAAAGATGTTCCAGTTTGAAAAGGATTATCTCCCACAAACAAAGTGTCTTTGTAGGCAAAACCTTTCTGATGCTTTATTTCTAAATTCTTTTCAAGAGAGAATTGCGCTTTAGATGATGAAAAATCATTGTCAATAATTACTTCGTTGGATTGCAAACACCTTTCACGAGGCAAGAACACATTGGCACCTGCATTTTCCAACATCGGAACCAGATAAGGCAACACATAAGCCATGGGTGAAATATCTTCGACCGATCCATACAGCCTAGCTCGCTGCCACTCCCATCTATCCAGTTTCGATTCGTAACACCAACCATGACTATGCCATAAAGCAATCAGCTTATCAGATAAACCCTGAGAATATTCCAACTGACCTTGCATGTGTATAAATCCAACTTTTTCTTTTCCCTGAGCTATTCGATTCTCATCAACCTCCTGACTTGTACGATAAATATTTGGAACCAGCTGAGACAATTCATAGCCATTAGTAAAAACCTGAACTTCGTAATCTTTAACTCTTCTATTATGGTGCTTTGATAGATTATTTTTAAATTCTGAAACCATTTCTGATCGCCATGGCAAATAAGAAAGCACTGTATTAAAAAAATAGTTTACCTGATTAGCTCTTTCATCAATCTGTAAAGAATCAAGTCTAATAATTCCCAACCCATCCCATTGAATCAAAGGATTATGCCAATCAATCATGGATTTATTCAATCGCTTCTCTATTCTATCAGAATGAGTATTTTGAGCATCTATAGAATGCACTACTATAATCAGGATTAACATTATTCCTGTTATTATTCGCAAGTCGGGAGAAATTACTTTTTTCATTAATCAAACTTATTCAATTCGACATTTCAAAAATAGAAAGATTTTAATAGGATTCAAATTTCTGTCATACATCTTACGTATTATTCTTGATTTCTATAAAATTTATTCATATTTTTGCCCAATAACCTTTATAAATGACATCTTTCAGCCTCTTAAAAAATTTAGAATTAATCATTAAGCTGATTGAATCATAAATTTACAATACATATCATACAAATATGATACTAATAGCAGATAGCGGATCTACCAAGACAGAATGGCGACTTGTTTCAAATGATAATAACAGTAACGAAACATGCATCACTAAAGGGATTAATCCATTTTATCAAGACACTGCTGAAATCCTGCAAAGTTTACAAGAGGAATATACATTAAATAATAGAAAGCCCCAATTCATTTTCTTTTATGGTGCTGGCTGCGCCAATCAAGAAAAAAACAAAGTTGTTGAAAATGCCTTATCTGCATTTTTCACCTCAGAACACATATCTATCAACAGCGACCTGGTTGGTGCTGCCCGATCTCTTTGTCAAACAGAAGAAGGCATTGCCTGCATCCTGGGCACAGGCTCCAACTCATGCCATTTCGACGGAGAAGTTATTACTAAAAATGTTTCACCATTGGGTTTTATTATTGGTGATGAAGGCAGTGGAGCTGTTTTAGGGAAAAGATTAATGGGCGATATTCTAAAGAATCAGCTTTCTTCACCATTAGTTGATTTGTTTTTTAATACTTACAAAACAGATCGAGCAGAAATTCTGGATCACATTTACAAAAAACCTTTTCCGAATCGTTATCTGGCTCAATACACAAAATTTATTTCAGCCAACGTTCACAATAAAGAATTAGAAGATTTAGTGATTTCATCCTTCAAGGATTTCATTCAACGAAACCTTCTTCAATATAACAACTTACCCCAACTACCTATTCATTTTACCGGAAGCATTGCCTTTTATTTCAAAGTTCAACTCGAGAAGGCTTTGGCAACTTTTAAACTAACCGCAGGTAAAATAAGCCAATCACCTATGGAGGGATTAATTCATTACCACCTACAGCAAAACATGAACCATGAATAACAAAACAAAAAAAGAAACCAGCGTCACCGAATCATCATCTCATTACGATAATCTGGATAAAATGAATGTTGAGGAATTACTTACCAGTATCAACAAAGAAGACGCTACGGTTCATCTTGCTGTTGAAAAAGCCTTACCACAAATAACCGCATTGACTGAAAGAATAGTTAAACGGATGAAAAAAGGTGGAAGGATATTTTACCTGGGAGCAGGAACCAGTGGACGTTTAGGCGTTTTGGATGCATCCGAACTACCTCCAACATTCGGAGTTCCCAATAATATGGTTATAGGATTAATAGCCGGAGGAGATACTGCATTACGACAAGCTGTTGAATCAGCTGAAGATGATCCGGAGATGGCCTGGAAAGAATTAAACGAATATAAAGTAGATGAACTGGATACGGTTATAGGGATTGCAGCTTCAGGGACAACCCCCTATGTTATTGGAGGCATTGAACTTGCCCGTAAAAACGGATTGCTTACAGGCTGTATCACCTGCAATCCAAATAGTAAGGTAGCTGAAGTAACCGAATTCCCCGTAGAAGCCATTGTTGGTCCTGAATTCGTTACCGGAAGTACCCGAATGAAAGCCGGAACAGCTCAAAAGATGATTTTAAATATGATCACCACAACCACAATGATTAAACTCGGCAGGGTAAAAGGTAACAAAATGGTGAACATGCAATTAACCAACAAAAAACTAATAGACAGAGGTTCGCGAATGATAATGGACGAAATCAAACTGGATTATTCCGAATCAAAGGATCTACTATTAAAATATGGTTCAGTTAAAAAAGCTATTGACGCCTACAAAGATAAACCTTAATAAATGCGACAAAAAAAGAGGCGACTTCACTAAAGCAGTCGCCTCTTTTATCAATCCAAACTAACTATGTTATTTTTTAATAACTTTAAATGTTGCTGATTCCACATCTGAATCAACCTTAACGATATACATACCTTTTTGATCCAGAGCAATTATTTCTTTCTTAGCATTTGTTTCAATCTGTTTTACTAATCCTCCGGCTAAGTCATACACTGAAATTACTGAAGATTTACCATTCATTTCAACATTGAATTCTCCTGAAGAAACTGTTGGGTAAACCTTAATGGCACTTTCTTTTCCATTTCCTATTCCGGTTGCAACTTCAAATTGTATTGTATAAGTAACAGTTGTTGCCAAATCTGTTGCTGTAACAACTACTGTTCCAACACCTGGAAGTGACTCTGGCGCATTTACCTGATAGGTTGCACCTGCAACTTTTACTGTACCGTCAATAGCAGGTGTTGATCCTGCATCAACCGAAACTACGTAATTTAAATTAGCTGAATGGAAACCTTCAACAGTTACACCATTAACTGTCAGATCACTTAAAGTTGCATCATTTGAAGCACTCTCTACAGGAAATGAAGTAATAAGACCTCTCGCTTTAATGGTGGCTTCATCCATCTCGCCTGAATAGATGTTAAATTCATACACATCACCCAACCAGATCGGATCGTTATATCCACCATAACAAATCCAAGCATTTTCGTTACTTAAGTCAGCAACATAATAATCCTCATGAAGTAATGTCTTCTGAACCTTTGTACCATTAATGTATAATGAAATAGAATCATTTGTCATAGTAGTAACATAATGATACATATCACCTTCAGACGCTTCACCAACAGTCTCAGCCCTGTATGCTCCCTGCCACTCATCAACTACTGCTCTTGTAAAGTCATCATTATTCTGAACAGATAACCAATATGATTTATATCCCCACAGTCCGCCAAAATATGCCAACATAGACCAACCTGGATTATAACCAGCTTTTACATATGTTTCAAGAGTAATTGAAGGATAGGTATTGATTCCAATTTCAGCAGCAGGCAATGTTACATAACCACCAGTACCATCACTAACAAAAACACCTTCTGCAACATGACCACCAGTAACGACTCCATCTGCACTACCTTCCATATCTCTGGCTGTTCCATCTTCAAATGTATATGAGTGCATTAATGTTAAGTCGGTATCTTTTCTATAATGAATCACATAATCTGTTGTATTTGATGGATCGGGAGCAGTAACAGTTATCACAATATCACCAGAGGCATCATTAACAGTAACACCAGCACCTGCCCCGGTAATATTTGATGATAAATCTGTAGGTATAGCCGTAATATCAATAGCATCAACACCAACCGGAACAGTCATGTAATACTCTGTAACAAAAGGTTCAAATGCAGGTTTAATACTTGCCTGATCACATGCCAAAGATGAAAGATGAGAATCGTAAGGATCTACTAAATCACTAGGTTCTCTTAACATCCATGTTATCCTGTCAGCACCTGATGGTTTATCAGAATAGATACTGGTACCTACATTATTATCATTAGTTCCCAAGTAATATTTTCCTTCAACATTATCTTTTCGAACAACTGTAATAATCCTGTACTTACCTTGTTCAAATTCTTCAAATTCAAATCTACAACTATCCAGATTTTGAGTTAATTGATCGGTCATCAACATATCCCAAGACGAAACATTAATTTTTGTGAGTGTAATATATTCACTATTTCCGTTTTGCAAATAATATTGACCTTCAACACCACTATCTACCAGTTTGAATAATTGAGGAGTACTATTCAATAATGGTTGCTGTAACTTGATATAACTTGAAGGTTTTCCTTCAATAACAAACTGCGAAGCCTCGTGTTGAATGTAAAAGTCTTTACCTACCTGTAAGGTTGACTCATATACATTTACTATATAATCATTTGTATTCTGTCCGTCCTGCGAAGTAACTGTTATAGTAACAGCACCCGCTCCATCAACTAATGTTAATTCTCCGTCACCCTGAACATCTGCACCAGACCACATTGGCACACCTGTAATAGTAACAACTGTGGTACCATTAGGCACAATTGCTGTATATTCATTAACTAATGCATCAAAATCGGTTGTTAAATGACCAGCAGATAGAGTAATATCACTTAAATTAGCATTTTCTGCTGCAGGATCAAGATATATAGACACATAGTAAGTTTGTGTTGAGGTACCATCCAATGCCGTTACAACAATTTCAATATCAATACCATCACCCACCCATGTAATAACACCATCAGCTGAGAGCTCATTACCAATAGCATCAAAAAATTCAACAGTAGCACCTTCTGCTGTCGTAACCCAGTCAAGGTCAACAGAAGTTGTACCATATGGTACCATCAATTCATAAGTATCAATTGCAGAATCAAATGTAGGATTCAAAGTTCCAAGACTTGAAGATAAACTTGATAAAGTTGCATCGGATTCTTTTGTAAACTGAATATAATAAGATAATGAATAGCTCTGGTCAGCAGATGTCAGAACAATCTCTGTTCTACCTGTTAATGAAGTAGCAGGGATTATTTCTACGGTAACACCATCACCAGCAGTTGCTGTTATTTCAGGTAATTCTGATACACCTGCTGGAATATCAACAGAATAAAGAGCAACATCCGTTGGATCAAAATCAGTAACAGCCTCTCCTCCTATTGTTAAAGTCTGAATTAGAAGATCTGATACCTCAGTTAAGGTAAAAGCATCAATTTTAAAAAATCCCCTATCGGTATTGCCACCCTGAAAATCAAACGCATACTGACTAGCATCACCATTGGTTCTTGCTCCAATAGTTAAGTTACCGTCAGTTACTTCTATAATTAATGAAATTGGATAAAAAGGTCCATTTTCTGCAGCTGCAGTTTGAATCCCAGCAAAAGAATATGATTCAGTCTCAGCAATTATAGCAATGTTCTGATCTGAATAATTCTTTTTAAAGCCATAAAGCATACTTTTATTATTGGCATACAGGCGCTGTGTAGATATTCGTTTAGTTACACCGTCAGTTCATGAAGTGACATCAGTAACTGTCATTAAACAACCCACTTTGTAAAAACCATTTGGAAGTCCGGTAACAGATTGAGACCACTCAACATCTCCAATTGGTCTATTCCAAACCCCTGCATTATAGGTTTCATCCTGAGTCCCATCTCCGTCATTACCAGTTGTATTCCATGCATAACCATCGGCTCCAGTAAGAGTCCATCCTGTTAAATCGCCAGTTTCAAAACTAGGATTCGTCAGATAGGTAGCAGTGACATCCTGTGCATGGATAGAAATTCCACTTATCAATCCTATCAAGAAAAACAAGCCCCATTTTAATAGTAGATTTTTTTGTCTCATACTCAATTGTATTTAATTGCTAATTGTTAAAAAGTGTGATAAAATTATATTAAAATCTAAATCTTCACCATCCTTTTTTCGTCATAAAGCAACATTTTTTCGTCAACTGTCATATTTACTTAATCACTTAACAAAAAAACACTTAATTACATGATAATAAGCACCTAACAAATAAAGAAACTTACCTAAAAATTAGTCAATTATAAGTCAGAATTTATAATAAACAATTCACTATACAATCTTTTATCATATCTTATAAACAACCACACGATCAATAATATCTTCATCAATAAAAAAAGCAGCACAACTAATTGCACTGCTTTTGTATCATTGAAAATTACTAAACCTTATTTAAAATATCTATCGTAAATTTGCATGTTTCGCTCAAGCAATTCAACCGAAGATTTATATGCCTTATCTCCATCATTCTTTATTACCGCTTCGTAAATTTCCTTCTGCAAACGTAAAGTATATTCCTTTTCACCTTCAACATTTGCATAAATCATATTTCGCATTCGGGGCAATAGCGAATAAATTGGTTCCAAAGAAATAATTACAATGGGATTACTGGTTGCCTTTGCAAGATTCATATGAAAGCGATTAATTAAATCAACTTCCAGCTGAGTATTATCCGGATCACATTTTTCAAGCTCATCAATATTGGATTTCAACAACAACAAATCTTCATCTGAACGATTTACAGCTGCCAGCTTGCATATTTCCGGTTCAAAAATTCGCCGTACTTCAATGATCTGACGGATTAAATTAGAATCAAACTTAAGGTCGTAGTATAAGTTGAGTGATTTAATTGCATCTTCAATTTTTATTTCGGATACGTACATGCCACTTCCCTTCTTAATCTCAATCAATCCACGGGCACTCAATCTTCTGAGCGCTTCACGAAGTGCTGTTCTGCTAACAGCAAAACTTTCACAAAGCTCTTTTTCCGACGGAAGTTTAGCTCCAGGTATCAAACGCTTATTTCGAATGGCTTCCTCAATCTTTCTTTCAATCTTTTGACTTAAGGTTTGACTGGTACCAACTTTTCCAAAAATATCATCCATATTATTCATTTGGCTAACATATCATACAAAAGTACTTTTTTTTATCAATAAACATTTGATTTATAATCAAATTAAAGTACTTCATTAAAATCAACAACTTATCTTAATTCCAATGTTTCAATCTAATCATTGATAAGATACGAAATTCAAATTAAAATCCATCCTGTATTATCAAAATAAAAGCATTCTCAGCCAGGCCAAGAATGCTTTTACGGTTTAAATACAAAGTCTACTGTTTATAATAGTCAAAAATCTATATCATATAATCCTTCTACATCTTTCTCAAACCAATCAACACTCATATCTGTCATTGGATGGCTTCTCAAACGTTCCAATATCTCAAAGTTGACTGTTGCAGCATGACTTCCCATCATACTAACGCGATGCACCTGGTCGACTGTTTTAAAGCTGGCCGCCAAAACTTTTGTATCCAGGCCAAAACATTCAATGTTTTCAACGATATTACCAACTACCTCAATACCATGAGATGAAATATTATCCAAGCGGTTTACATAAGGCGCAACCCAATCAGCTCCAGCCCTGGCTGCAACCAATGCCTGTTGCTGTGTAAAGATTGCTGTAGCTGTAACTTTTATACCAGCATCTTTAATCATAGGCATTGCCTTATAGCCTTCTACGGTTACAGGAATTTTAGCAAAGTAGTTATCGCCCAAACCATATTTTGCTTTATAAGTCTTTGCCTCTCTCAACATATCCTCGGCCTTATTGCTGATCATTTGTACATGGAGCATTTTATCTCCTACAATCTCAATCAGCTCAGGCAATATTACCGACATTGGTTTCTGAGCCTGCGCAATGATAGTTGGGTTTGTTGTAACACCTTCCAACGGAAAATAATAAAACAATTGTTTCAGCTCATCTATATTGGCCGTATCAGCTAAATAAATCATGATTTTAACTTATTGGTTTAAGGCCTCAAAGTTAGCCAATAAATATGCTTCTGCTTCAATATTCCACAAACCATTATGCTTTTTGCAAAGATTTGCCAGTTGAGCAAAGAACGGACTTGTTTTTCCTTTTTCTGCAAAATCAGCAATTGGAGTCAATGGCATTTCAATATGATTATATATCAACTTTTTACCACCCGGAATATGTGGCAGATTAAGGGTAGTATCAATTACTGCATCAATTCCACCAATATGCGTAACCAAACCTGCAGGATCCAGCCCATTACTCATAACCTCCAGAGCTTCTTTCATATCATCGGTATTTCCACCTGATGTACCAACAATATGCGTGTAAGCATAGTGAACATTATAGAAATTCATCTGCGCTTTCAACTGCGGATTGGATGGCCCAGCAAAAAAGTTAAGACAACCATCAAAACCCAGAATATCATCTGCTTGCTCAATCACTGCAGGAACAGGAGCAAACACAAACACGTCATCATAACCAGTTCCTCCGGAAAGTTCCTTAAGCTTTGCAACAGCATCGCCTTCACCTGTATTCAAGTAAATCAACTCAATACCATTTGCTTTCGCTGACTCCACTGTATAAATCTCGGCAGCCCTGTCTAATCTTCCCTGATCAATATCTGTTACCACACAAATAGACGGTTTACGATCGGATCGATGAATAACATAGTTGATTGCCGCCAATCCCATTGGTCCAACACCAGCCAGAATTGCCATTTTACCTCCCTGAACTATCTCCATCTTATGAACATACGATCCTGGTGTTGTGTGATAATTGGCATGCATTGCACCAATCACACATGACAATGGTTCAGCCAGAGAAGCAGGATAAAATCCGGGTCCTTCGTAAGACAATAAACAATCCTGCTCCAACACATCTTTAGGAATAATTACATAGGTTGCATCTCCTCCGATGTATTTGTATGAATATCCGGGCGCACTCAAAACACCTACCGGACCATCTTCATAATAAATAGCTGGTTGAATAGAGTATTTTTGTCCGGGCTTGAATTTATTTTGCCACTTGGCACCCACTTCTATAATCTCGCCGGCAAACTCATGTCCGATAATGATTGGTTCTTCAGCCACGTTATCCGGAATACGCTTGTGAGCTGTTCCCTGGCTGGCTGCTTTATATGACGACATACAGATACTATCGCAAATTACTTTTGCTAATATTTCGTCTTCTTTGATGGCAGGTAATTCAAACTCTTCCAGTCGAAGATCTTTTTCACCGTATAATCGTACCGCTTTTGTTTTCATATTTCTAATTTGTTTGTTCTGTTTCAATGAATTCCGTTTAGCTTGTTCATTGTGTGAAATTCATTATTTCTTAAGGAACGGTTCTCTTTGACATTATGCTCATAAAGAACCGTTCCTTAAGACTTAAAAAACAACTTTATTTCAGCATCTCCTGACCACCTGTCACTGGTATTGCCTGCCCTGTTTCATACTCCTGATCAATTACATAAACTATTGCTTTTGTAACATCAGCTACCCGACAACCTCTTCCGGCAGGAACCTGCTTCTCGTAATAAGCCTGAACATCTTCAATAGTTTTAGCTCCGGGAACCTTGCCTGCATTCAGATACTGAACAAACAATCCTTTTTCGGGATCACTCCAGAGTGGACCATCAAAGAAATTACCCGGACAGATAGAATTGACTTTAATGTGATTAGGCATTAACTCCAAGGCAAAAGACTGCGTTAACCCAATACCACCAAACTTACCACCAGCATATGCAAAGTTGCGATTGCTTCCTTTCAAACCTGATTTGGAATTAATCTGGATGATATCCATATAATGATTAACATCAACCTGAGATTGTAATTTCATTATTTTGGATGCATGTTTGGCACAATAGAAATATCCGGTATAGTTTACCTTAGTCATTAAATCAAAAGTCTCCGGATCCATTTCGTCCAGACCACCTGCACGAAGAATTCCCGCATTACTGATAATGGCATCCAAACCACCCAGCTCCAGCACTGTTTTTTCAACCATGCCTTTCACCGAATCGGAATCACCCACATTAACCGGAACAAACACGGCCTTATTGCTTTTACTTTTAGCTTTTAACTTTTGAATTAACTCAAGCCCAACCTTTTCATTTAAATCGGCTACAACAATATGAGCCCCTTTTTCATAAAGTTCTTCAGCAATACCGCCGCCAAAGCCCTGAGCACCACCTGTAACAATAATAATGCGTCCTTCAACTGAATTAACAGGTTTACTAATGCCTCCACCATTATTGACAATCGCACCTATTCCTTTTAAAACAACAGCTTTTGTGTTGGGAGTAACCTGATTTTGCAAAGCAGAAATAAAAGCAGTCTTATCATCCCCTGGAAGAATAGTAACACATTCATCTTCAGGAAAATCATATCCGCTTACTTTTAACCTTTCGTAACTATCTATATTTTCAAATGCACTGGTAGTAACCAGACCCTCTTTTGATAAGGCCATACGCACAACCGGCACCAGTTCTATAAAATTCATTTTTTAGTTTTTATTCGTTACAAACTCAATGAGAGAATGACCCAATTTAGCAAACTCTTCCCGTTTTTCTGAAATAAAAATACCATCGGCATCCAGCACCCCTTGTCCTTCTTTGGCAAACAAATACTGGTGAGCCGCCAGAATACAGGCTCCTTCATAATTAATTTTCATCAGATCCATATCCAACAATGCGTTGCCTTTGGCCTTAACTTCTATTGGCTGCTTACCCGGGCTGTTATGTTCGGTTCCGAAAGAAACCACAAAACCCTCTTTTAGCAGGAACTGCGAATACTCTTTTAAAACCGTATGATTATTTCGGGTTGGTATAAACTCTACTGACCATACACCCAGTTTCTTTAATTCAGCCGAAACCTTTTTTAAATCCCGCTCAAAATCTGTGTATCCTTTTACTGCATCAGCCAAAAACGGATAAGTTGGAATTCCTCCTGCTTCTAAAATAATGGAACGGATCTCTGCGACACTTAAAAATCCATTGGGATCTTCGGCCACATAAGCAGGTTTTCCAGCCTTCAGTAAAGCATTTCTGATTTCGTTTTCAACACAAGCCTCATCCGTTAAATTGCAAGTCATACCCTTGTCATCCATCAATTCATTATAAAAAGCAAGCAAACGGTTTTTATCTTTATAATGCTTTTCTGCCAACTGACGAATTGCTCTGGCCAAATGACGTTCACGAACCTGCCCCATAGCAAGATCAGATTTTATCGATTCATAATTCAATCGAAAACCAAAATGTTTATTTGCTAAAAGATCATTGACCTTTTCTGTCATTTTTCTAACATAGTCGTTGGCATTCGAAACTAAATCCTGAATCTTACTTTGTGTTTCAGCGGACAATGTGATTGGGTAAGCCAGACTCTTTCCGCTAAAGTAGGTCCGACCCGGATTACCCGGATCATTCACTTTTAATCCCTCTTTCTGATAAGCCTCATTCAAACCAATGAATTCAACATTAAAAAGCGGAAATAAATTTCTTTTAAAAGCCCCTTCACACCATTCTGCGTAAGCATCAAAGCTGAAGAAATCGTTAACTCCAACTACTTTTACACCTTCTTCAGCTGATTGATTCAGAGCCTCATCAACCGATTGAAATGCACTAAACGAATGAGGTGTATGCAGGTGATTATTCACCTTAAGCGGCTTTAGTTCGCCGCTTGTATTTTGTGGTGAAAAATCTTTCAGATTATCTATAAAACTCATAAAAACCAGATTTAGAGATTCAATAGTTTATTCGTTTTAGGGAACGATTCATTTTTTTAACAAAACTTTTAAAGAGAACCGTTCCTCAACAACATCGATGATTGTGTATTATCTCTAACCACAAATTCCACTAATTACCATAAATTATTCCGCAAGTCGGAACAAAAAATCTGTGTAATTTGAGTAATCTGTGGTTTTAAAGAAATTCATTTTCTTTTATTAGATTCCTAATTTTGATCTGCGGATATTTTCTGCATTCGTAAAATTGTTGCTGACAGTGTGACCTTTCAACGGCACAATTTTTTCATGAATAGCATCCAACAACCAATCCTTCGTTGGGAAGAAATAGTCTTCCAACTCATAAGCAGGAGTAATCCAGTTACGCGAACCAACCACAACAGGAGGTGCATCCAACTCGTCAAATGCCAATTCAGTTAATCGCTGAGCCATATCCTTCAGGAAGGAACCACGTTCGTTGGCATCACTTGTGAGGATAATTCTACCGGTCTTTTTCAAACTCTCAATAACCGGCTCGTAGTTAAACGGTACAATCGAACGGGCATCAATCACCTCAGCTGACATTCCATATTTCGCTTCCAGTTCTTCGGCAGCTTCCAAGGAACGATACAAGGTAGCTCCAATACTTAAAATGGTAATATCCTTACCTTGTTTCTTCACATCAGGTTCACCAAAAGGAATTTCATAATATCCTTCAGGTACACCGCCTTCATGAAATTGCTCACCTATATCGTAAATACGCTGACTTTCAAAGAAAATTACCGGGTCTGTTCCCTGAAGAGCCGAATTCATCAATCCTTTTGCATCATATGGAGTTACAGGGAAGCACACTTTCAAACCAGGAATATGAGAAACCAATGAAGTCCAGTCCTGCGAATGCTGAGCACCATATTTCGAACCAACAGAAACACGCACAATCACCGGCATCTTAATTACATTACCCGACATTGCCTGCCACTTTGGTAACTGATTAAATACCTCATCGCCTGATCTGCCCAGGAAGTCGCAATACATAATTTCAGGAATAACTCGTCCTCCGCACATTGCATAACCAATGGCAGTACCTACTATTGAAGCCTCGGAAATAGGTGAGTTAAACAAACGATTATAAGGTAGCGCTTCTGTTAGACCACGGTATACGGCAAATGCTCCACCCCAGTCACGGTTCTCTTCACCGTAAGCTACCAAAGTTGGATCTTTATAGAAACGATCCACAATTGCTTCGAACAACCCATCGCGCAACTGATATTGCTTAATTTTTGAGAATGGTTTACCATTGGCATCAAAGGCAAATCGTTCTTTTTTGGCAATTTGCTGAACTCGTGGGTTTTCTTCCATCGGATGATTTACTTCCACCGGACGATCTTCCATTTTATCAAGGCTCTCATTAGAGAACATCATATCACCAATTATCTCAGGATGCTTCACCAAATCCATACGAGGTGAAACTTCTTCATCAATTGCCAACTTCATGGCATATTTCATCAACTCTTTTATATCAGCACCAATTGCTTCCAACTCTTTTGATGAAGCTACACCTGCTTTTTCCAGCTCAGCAGCATAACTCGCAATACAATCCTGAGCTTCCCATGCTTCAATCTCCTCTTTGCTACGGTAAGAAGAAGCATCGGAAGGAGAGTGACCACTGTAACGATAGGTAAGAACATCCAACAAAACAGGACCTTTTTTATCCTTGATCAGTTCCATCTTACGCTTATAGGCATCAATAACCGCCAATGGATTATAACCATCCACACGTTCAGCATGCATATTATCACGATTTACTCCAGCACCAATACGTGCAGCGATATCATATCCCATGGTTTCACCTGAGGTCTGACCACCCATTCCGTACTGGTTATTCATTATATTAAAGATGATTGGTAAACCACCTTTATAGGCACCTTCCCATAATTGATCAAACTGATCCATGGTTGCAAAAGACAAACCTTCCCACACCGGACCACAAGCCATGGAAGCATCTCCAATATTGGCAACCACAATACCTTCTTTCTGATTTACTTTTTTAAATAAAGCTGCACCCACAGCAATATCACCAGAACCACCCACTATGGCATTATTCGGATAAACACCAAATGGAGTAAAGAATGCATGCATTGATCCACCAAGACCTTTGTTAAAACCAGTCTCACGGGCAAAAATCTCCGCTAAAGTTCCGTAAATAAGGAAACGGCGAGCCAATGATTTCAAATCACCCTGATGGTTCTCTGAAACAATTTTTAGGATGGTTCCATCAAAGAAGTTCTTCATTACTTCCGTCAAGGCTTCATCGTCCATTTTATGAATGGCAGACATTCCTTTGGCCAGAATCTCACCATGCGAACGGTGCGAACCAAAAATAAAATCTTCAACACCCAGGTTATAAGCCATACCCACAGCAGCCGACTCTTGTCCAATTGACAAGTGAGCCGGACCAGGATGGTTATAAGCTATACCTTCGTATTCTCCTTTAATTTTAATCAGATTCAACATAGTTTCGAACTCACGGATCAAAACCATATCGTGATATATATCTATAAACTGCTCTTTAGAGAAGTTTACTTTTTCTTCTTCAATTGATTTGTCATATTGATTTACAGGAATATCATTAATTTTTAAAACTCCTGATTTTCTAACTTTTGCGGGATCTATAAATTGTGACTTAGGCATTTTTTTAATTATTAATTGTTAATGAATAAAGGTTAATGGGCGAAACTAAAAACGGTTTCTTTAAATATTTCTGATACAGTAGGATGTGGGAACACGACTTGTTCCAACTCCTTGAGGGTCATCTCTGCTTCAATAGCCATACAGGCTCCGTAGATCATTTCACTTGACGGATTGCCCAGCATATGCACGCCTAAAACCTCGCCATATT
Source organism: Carboxylicivirga caseinilyticus (assembly GCF_050589785.1). Taxonomy (NCBI): domain Bacteria; kingdom Pseudomonadati; phylum Bacteroidota; class Bacteroidia; order Marinilabiliales; family Marinilabiliaceae; genus Carboxylicivirga; species Carboxylicivirga caseinilyticus. Next base: position 39,545 of record NZ_JBNGOX010000004.1, read on the forward strand.
TTGCTCCTACCAGAACTTTACAAAGTCCGCTACCGCCTTCATTCTCGGCAATAAATCTTCCGGCATATGCCATGGGTAGTTGAGCTACTTTATATTCGATACCTTTTGCTTTGGCTGCTTCTTCTGTCAAACCCACTCCTGCAATTTCAGGATTGGTATAAACAACACCCGGTATGGCATTGTATCGCATCTGATCCTTCCCTCCTGCCAGATTATTCACCACCACTTCACCTTCACGACTGGCAGTATGAGCAAGAAGAGAAAATCCTGTTACATCACCTGCAGCATAAACATTGGGTATGTTGGTTCGCATCTTTTCATCAACCTTGATACCACCACGAAAAAGTTCCACTCCCAGATTCTCCAAACCAAATCCGGTAACCACAGGCTTACGACCGACACTCACCAATATTTTATCGCCTTTTATTTCGGTTGATTTACCATCTTTTTCAAAAGTCACAGTTTGTCCGTCAACCTTGGTTACTTTGGATGATAAATGATATTCAATTCCTTTTTTAGCATACATCTGACGAAGCATGGCGCTCATTTCAACATCCATACCGGTCAAAATCTCATCCAGCATTTCGATAATTGTAACTTTGGTTCCCAGACTATTAAAGAAACTGGCAAACTCCATCCCAATCACACCACCACCAATAATCACCAATGACTCGGGTTGTTCTTTTAAATCCAGTATTTCACGATTCGTAAGAATGGCATCGTTGTTATCCAGACCCGGGATAGGAGGAATAAAAGCTTCGGATCCGGTACAGATCAACAGATTCGAAGCCACTATTTCTCCTTCTTGAATTGAAATTTCTATACCCCGTTGAGTACGTCCCTTTATTAACGCAGATTCCTTTATCACATCTACTTTATGCTGTTTCATCTTCATACCAACGCCGCCAACCAGTTTTTTTACCACTTTCTGTTTGCGGGCCATCATCTTATCAAAACTGAAAGACAAATCGTTGGCTTCCACTCCGTATTTTTCTCCTCCTTTGGCATTATCGTACAGCTTGGCACTGTACAACAAGGTTTTTGTTGGAATACAACCTTCATTCAGACAGACTCCACCCAAATCCTTTTTCTCGAACAGAACCACCTTTAATCCTTTGGCACCTGCTCGTTCAGCTGCCACATATCCTGCAGGACCTCCTCCTATAATTGCTAAATCGTACATGTAATTATTTTTAGAAGTCGATAGTTAAATTTTCAATTTCAATGGCAATTTGTTTCAGGAACCGGGTTGCCAAACCTCCATCAATAGCCTGATGATCGTAGGTAAGACTCAAGCCCATATAAGGCACAAAGCCATAAACACCTCCGCCCAGATCAGCTGGTCGCGGCACAATGGTATTGACACCCAGAATTGCCACCTGCGGCAGATTAATTACCGGAGTAAACATCTCAACTCCATAATTTCCAAGATTAGAAACCGTAAACGATGCTGCCTCTGATGACAATAATTCAGGAGCGACACTACCCTTACGGCAAGCTTCTGCTACTTCTTTAAACTGATTGGATAATCCTGTGATGGACAGATCATCCGCATTTTTGATCACCGGAACCATCAAGCCACGATCGGTATCAACAGCCAGTCCAAGATGAACCTTATTGAAATATTTTACACTATCTCCCAGGAAGTGAGCATTCGCATCAGGAAATTGCTTCAATGCCTTGATTACGGCGAAGCAAACCATATCATTAATAGTAATATTTGGCGCACCTTCTTTTGCTTTTACCTGCTTACGTAATGCCTGCAAGCGACGGGCATCTGCACCTAAATGGTGAGTCAGCTGAGCTGAATTTTGCAAAGAAGCATGCATTGCCTTTGCAATCAGTTTACGAATATTTGGAAGTTTCTTAATTTCGAAATCGCCACTGTAAACAGGATTAGTTGCAGTAAGATCAGCTGCCTTAACAGTTCCATCCAAACCAGTACCAGTTGCAGCAGGCTGAAGTCCTTCCTGTCTGATCACTTCTTTAGCCAAAGGAGTTGTTTTAGGCGTTGAAGCCAGATAAGCTTCCACATCCCTTACAATAATTCGTCCTTCCGGTCCCGAACCTTCCAGGCTTGCATAAGGAACAGCTTTTTCTTCGGCCATTTTTTTTGCCCGGGGTGAAATTTTCACCTTCTCGCCTTCAGCTCTTTCCTTTAAAACAACTTCAGCAACAGGTTCAGCTGCCGCTTCAACAGCTACTTCCTTTACAGCTTCTGTTCTGGGAGCTTCTTCTGCTCCACCGGATTTAAATTCATCAATATTTTCGCCTGCCTGCCCAATAACACCAATATTTTGCAAAACCGGAATTTCATCTCCTTCTTCACAAAATACAGCCAACAGAATACCATCGGCTTCTGCTTCCTGTTCAAATGATGCTTTGTCGGTTTCGTAGGCAAAAAGAATATCACCTGATTTTACTTCGTCGCCCACACTCTTATACCATTGGGTAAAAATGCAGGATTCGACTGATTGCCCCTGGCGAGGCATTATAATTGCGTTAGCCATGATTTAGTTTAGTTTTTTTACAAATCTATTTATCACAACTTGTATATACAAGTTAATATAGCATTTTTATTTAATTCATTGTTTTATTGCTATTTATAACCTTTTACAAGTTACTTGTATATACATTTAAAACAACTTATCTTTACAAAAAATTCACAAGATGACGAATAAGAAAAGTCTGCCTCCATATAAAATTTTATACGAACAATTAAGAAGACACATTACTGATGGTTTATACGAAAAGGGAGATATTCTGCCTTCTGAGAACGAACTATGTACCACACACAATGTAACCCGCCCCACTGTAAGAAAGGCATTGGACAGATTAGTACACGAAGGTTATATTCGAAAAAAACAAGGTAAAGGAAGCATCGTGCAAGGTCAGCCACAGGGCGTTGGCATTCTTTCTCTTTCAGGAACAACATCGGCTATCGGTAAAGAAAATCTGGAAACAAAAATCATTATCAAGCCTTATCTTACCACCTGGGAAGATGCATTTGGATTTCCCTTGTTGAGCTATGAGAAAGAGGTGGGATGCTACCGCATTGAAAGACTTCGAATCATTAATAAACAGCCGGTATTTTACGACATAACAATGGTGCCCAATATTAATCTTCCACGATTTAGCACCAGAAATTTCGAAAACCGTTCATTGTTTGAGATTATGCGAACCAATTATCAAATAGAAGTAATAGGTGGCGAGCAGAAACTAATGGCCATTACAGCCAATGAAGCGATGCAACAGTATTTCAATGTAAAACCCGGCCACCCAATCTTACGTTTAGACAGAAAGATGGAGACCACTAAAGAAGGTTTTTTCTTTTACAGTCAGGTATTTTGCAACACCACTGATTATGGATTGTATGGAACTTTCTAATCCTTTCGAATCGCATCTTTCTATCAATCATATCAATTAAAGATGCAATCCGAACAACATGAAGTTAAAAGTATAAAGGTTAATTGTTGAATCGGGGAGTTGCTGAATTGATTAAAAAAGAAATTAGAGAATAGTAGATAGAACTTTCAAGACAAAAGGTCGTTATTAGTTTTTCCCCAACAAGCACGAATAAAGATAAAAAGTGAAAAAATCCCCGCAATCCATTGACAGCGGGGATTCAAATCTATGCAAGTTATACCGAATCAATAAATAGGTTTACCCCATATTACTCACCTCGGCTTTTTCTTAGTTGCTTCATTAAGATAAAAACTTCTTTCTTAAAGCTTCTACCTGCTCTTCGTTAATTGGCACCAGTTTACCCATCGGAGCCGCCATCACCAGCGATTTAGCGCTAAACTCAGCTACCTCCAAGCGGTCGAATGTTTGTAGCAACTTATCTCCGGTTACGATAAATGAGTCGTTTGCCACTAATACAGCAGGAACATTAGCGCTTAACAACTTAGGAATGGTATCATCACCCTGAAAATGTACACCAAATGGCAAACATGGAACATCCTGTAAGAAGATCCAGCTTTCAGGAATGGTGCGCACATCAAACTTAACTCCGGTTGTACCGTAAGCCATCAGGTTAGGAGGCTGAGTTAAAATAATTGAATTGATATGTGGATTTTCCTGGTAGATTTTTTGATGCAGGAAAGTAGAGCGACTTGGTGTTTTACCCGGTTCTGCTTTACCTCCTTTAATCTGTACAATATCTTCAGGTGAGATATCCCAACGAGCCACATCAGGTGGTGTAATTAAGAAATCATTGTTTTTCCAACGTACCGAAACAGTTCCGTAAGTACTGATCATCAACCCCTGATCACAGGCACGACGAACAATATCACAAATATGCTGTCTTATCTCTCTTTCTTCCGGTGGATAGGTTACATCTGTATTGCGAGGCACATTATGTGGCACCTGCTTTTCAAACTCGTTAATCTGGTCATCAGTCAGAAACTTAGGTTCACCAATAGCTTTTGCATTGATAATTGTACGGCAGCAAAATTCTAAAGTCTCAAATCGTGCATAAGCATCCAACATATCGCTTCCTCCCAATACAGTTCCATGATTCTCCATGATAACGGCCATGCTCTCGCCTTTCTTAAACTCAGCAGCAATCAAGTCACCCAACTCATCACTACCCGGCAATCCATAAGGTGCATATCCAATAGGACCGCAAATATTTTTTGCCTGAGGAATGATGTTGGTGTTCGGAATTTGGCGTACGATACTAAACGAAACCAACGCTGGTGGATGCGCATGAATCACCGCCTTGATATCAGGGCGACAATCATAAATAGCCTTATGAAACGGAAACTCTGATGATGGCTTATGAGGTCCAACAATGGTTCCATCACGCTTCACGCAGATAATATCCTTCTCGGTTAAAGTCCCTTTATCGATGGCCGATGGTGTTACCCAAATATCACCGTTTTCATCACAAATGGAAATGTTTCCACCCGAAGTAGTCGTCATTCCACTTTTGTAGATACGACTAATAATCTTAACAATCTGCACCTTTGGGTGCATCAACTTTGTGTCAATTTGTTTCATTATCCTTAAATCAAAAAATCCTTTTTTTAATCTTTATCAACTATTCTATGAATCTAAGTTAAGAGTATTAACTCTTTTTATCCAAATGCTTTCCACTCTTTTAAACCTAAATCAACAGAAGGTTTTTCTTTTGAATCCAACTGATCGTAAACCAATAAAGCAGCTCCCAACGCACTGGCATTATCCACTTCCGATGTAAACACTTTACAATGAGGATATAGATTAGCCATTAGCCTTATAAACATCTCATTACGAGCAAATCCTCCGGAGATATAAATTGTTTTAACATCCTCACTCATTACAAGATCTAGCGACTCAGCATTTAACAATGTTAAATCGTACATTAATCGGTGATAGGCCTCATCAAATGATGCAAATTGAGACAAATCCACAGAAAGATCAATATAATCAATCGTCATTTCATCCTTAAAAAACAGTCTTCCTGTATCTTCTGAAAGATATTGACTCATTAATGCCGAATCAGCTTTAACCTTTTTGTATTGATTGCTTTCAACCTTGAAAAATTCTGTCAATCGCTGCGTATTCACATCATGAATATGCCCCATAAACAGACGGGACGACTTGACCGGTTTTTGCTCACTACTGATGTAGCATAAGCAGTCGCGTTTCAGTTGATCGGCTGTCAATGGACTATAATTAAATGGATTCATATTGATACACCAGGTACCTGTTGAAACCAATACAAATTTTTCATCACTTCCTTTGAAATATGGCACCAGCGAAGATGAACTATCATGCACTCCAATTCCGGTTTGGATAGCAACACCATCCAATTTACTATCGAAGCACAATTGGTTCGAAACTGGTTCTGGAAGCTGAATTCCGGCATCACTTAACCATTGATGATAGCCTCCCATATCAAAATTCCACATAAAGGTATGACAACCAATGGAAGTACTTTCTGAAGTAATCTTCCCTGTCAGCAGATACGATAAATACTGTGGAAAATGCAAGATATCCTTCACTTTGGAGAACAACTCAGGTTGCTCTTTTTGCAACCACAATATTTGAATACCTGAATTGAGCATTACTCCCAAAGCAGGACTGGCTGTCTGACGACAAAACTCAGCTTCTCCCCCATATTTATTGTATAAATCCTGATGAATGCTTTCATCAATTGGCTTCAGATAGTTATAAATGGGGGTAAGACGTTTTCCTTGTTCATCCAAAAAAGCCAGACTGGCTCCATATGTTGAGAAGTTAACCGCCTTAACATCATACTCATTTTCATCAACCAGTTGCCTGAGGGTTGATTTCATCCAGTTCTCAATTAAATCAATATCATCGCATTCAAATCCATCTTCATCAACAATGGTTGGCATTTTTTGCTCTTTCTGAAAAACCATTTGAAGCTTTTCATCAAAGAGTAATATTTTTTTATTTGTCTTACCTATATCAAAAACAGCAATAACAGGTACACTCATTCTTTTTTTATTTAATGAATCTTCGTTTTTATACTGTGACAAGCTTTTTCCTAATTTTCACCGCTCAAGCCGCGAAGGCTTTTGGCTTCGCCGATTTTCAATTCATTTCTTGTCTTGATACAAGAAACGAAACAAAGAAAATCAAGGCTGCATTAAAAGATAATTGCTTCTTATTCGCAGAGCTTAAGTGCGGCCGGGTGATCTTCGAACAAGTTCTCAGCTTCCCGGTCTTTCTAAAGCTCTTCTTCATCGATTCAATCATCTTTAATGAGGCCAACCTGAATAACTTTACTCAATCCTATTTTATTTTTTAGCCATCTTTCGACGGTAATTTTCAACTTCCCAATTATCAATAAATGCGATTTGCTCTTCCGTCATTGATTTGGGACCACCAAAGCTTGCTGCATAAAAACCAATCTTCAGCATATCAGTAAAAACCTCCAACACCGTTGCAATTGCTTTTTCGCTCTCTTCGGCAATTACAATCCCTTTACCTTTAATGGCAATTACCTTAGGTGTATATCCTTTTTGAGCAATAAACTCTTTTAACTGAACAGCATCCTTCTCTGCATCTAAAAACGGATAGTAAGCTTTAGCATAAACTATATTGTCGGGAGTATAAGCAGCTGCTACCTCCTCAAAAGCTTTTTCATCAGTAATAAAATAATGAATCAAATCACTGTTGTATGCTTTTAATTTCAACTGATCGTCCTTATCAATAGCAACCTTAATACTATTCATATCAATGTCGGTTAATTCCGAAGCTGCACTATCCGGCAATTCGCTCTGAAGCTGAGCTTTCAGTACTGCAAATACTTCATCATAAATCTCTCTTACCTCCTGTGTGGTATTGGCAGCCACAAAAATTCCATGATTTTCGAGGAAGATAACCTTGGGAGATACACCTTTATCTGCTTTATATGTATTGATTCGGTCGTACACTTTCTTGAAAAGCACATAACCCGGATCAGTATACTCGATAAACAAAGCATCGCCAAATAACTCACTGCACATTGATTTTGCATTCTTCGAACACATCAAAGCATTTACCAATGTTGGATGTGTATGAATCACATAAGCATAATCGATTACTTCGTGCATTGATGTTTCCACACTGGGACGTTTATCTGCAGGATAAAGTATCGCAGCATGCAGATCATTTTTAACTTCTTCTTCTCGCTTTGAGCTATCATCGCTATACGATTTTTCAGCAATGGTCTTCAGCTTACTTCGCGAAAGACATACAAAACCGTCTTCTTCGATCACTGCAAGTGATGTTCCACTTGCCTTGATCCATAATTTTTCTTCGTCCTTAAAAGAGGTATTACCACCCCCGGCAATCACATACAGCGGATTTTTTCCGTAGTGTTGCGAAATTTCAATTAAATCATTCAGACTTGGATTCATAATTACTGATTTAAGGGAAAGCATTCCGGAAACACAATATGTCACCCGGAATGCTCAAATATTCAGAACAAAGTCAATTATCTTTTGCTTAACACATCTTTTTCGTACTGCTGGATTTCTGCAATATAAGCTTCACTCACAGGCACACCTTCTTTCAAACAGTAATAATCCCATACTGCACCAAATGGCTTGGTCTTTAATTCTTCCAATAAAGCCAGACGTTCGAAGTTTTTACCTTCTTCTTCGTACTCCTTAAGTGTTTCGGTTGGCTCCAGCAAAGCAATCATAAAGGCTTTTTGAGCGGCACGTGTACCTGTTACATAGGCACCAATACGGTTGATTGATGCATCGAAGAAATCAAGACCAATATTTACACGATCCAGGTAATTGCTACGGATAATTTCAGAAGCAATCAGCTGTACATCTTCATTCAAGGTAACAACATGATCTGAATCCCAACGTATTGGACGAGTAACATGTAACAACACCTCATCAACAAACTGAAGACAAGCTGAAATTTTATCACCAACCTGTTCTGTTGGATGGAAATGTCCGTTATCCAAACAAATCAACTTATTGTTTTTAATAGCATAACCTAAATAAAAATCATGCGAACCAACAGTCATACTTTCAGCTCCGATACCAAACAGCTTACTTTCCACAGCATCCTTCATTTGACTTTTTGGATAATCGGTTGCCATGGCCTCGTCAAGTGATTTTTTTAATTGTACGCGATGTCCATTGCGGTCAACAGGAGTATCTTTTGCTCCATCAGGAATCCAGGTATTGTGCACACATGGTGTACCTAATTGTTTTCCAATCTCAGCCGAAATCTCGCGACAACGCTTTAGATGTTCCACCCAGAATGAACGTATTTCCTCATTTTTTGATGACAGCGTAAAGCCTGAATCTGCCATTGGATGAGAAAAACAAGACGCATTGAAATCCATACCAATACCCTGCTTTTTACACCAGTCAATCCAGCTTTGATAGTGTTTAATTTCAATCTGATCACGATCTACTTTCTCTCCCTGAAAATCACCGTAGATCGCATGTAAATTAAGGCGCTGCTTACCCGGAAGTAACGACAACACTTTCTCCAAATCAGCTCTCATCTGCTCCATGGTATGGGCTTTACCCGGATAATTACCAGTCGTCTGAATGCCCCCTCCTGAAAGTTCAGCATCAGGAGTTTCAAAGCCTCCAACATCATCAGTTTGCCAGCAATGCAAACTAATAACTACCTCTTTCATTTTTTCGATAGCTTTGTCGGTATCAATTCCCAATGCAGCATATTGTTCTTTTGCTACTTCGTAAGCTCTTTCTATGATTTCGTTAGCCATTTTATTATTCTTTTGATTGTTGTTACTTTTTTATTATTTCTATCTATCATAGCACTCACGTACTATGCTAATACAAACGTCCCTCCGGGACTTGATTTTCAGCTTCTTTATTCCCATAGCACTTACGTACTATGCTGTTACAATCGTCCCTCCGGGACTCTTATATTCATTTTCTACGAAACATTGCATTTAGAATGCTATTCAAATACAATCTTCCCTGCGGGACTACCAGAACTTTATATAAGGAACGGTTCTTTATTTACATTTCTTTAATAGAGAACCGTTCCTTATGCGAGCTTCGAACTTCTGCCTCCAATCATCCGTCCGATAACTTTTAACTTGTTTTTTACTCCATATAAAACACTTCTTCCAAAGGCACAGAAACCGGTGAATTATCTGGATTTACAACCATTATATCGGCCATAAATTTCCACCACTTCTTAACAATTTCTGTTTTACCCAGATCCTGTGAACCTCCATCTCCACTTACTTTCTGAAAAGCAAACAAAGTATTGGTTTCTTCATCCAGAAAGATGGAATATTCAGACACACCCGCATCTTTCAATAGCCTCTTCAACTCAGGCCATATCTCATTATGGCGCTTTATATATTCCTGTTTTTGCCCCTCGTTGAGGTGCATCTTAAATGCTAATCTAGTCATGACAAAAGGTTTAATTTACAAAATCACTTTTGGCAATACCCATAATGATTACGGATAAGAGAATTAAACCAATTCCAAGAAAAATTGTGGTTCTTGTTTTACTGGAAACACCAGCCCATTCTTTTCGGTAGAAACCCCAAAAGTTAGCCGTAAGTATAATAGTAGACATATGTAAAATCCAGGAGCTGGCACCATTTCCAATTTTGGTTTCTCCCATTCCATAGAAAAAGAATTGTAAAAACCAGGTAGTACCGGCCAAGGCACAGAACAAGTAATTTTTAAGAAGTGGAGATTTGGTATCAACAAAATCCTTACCTGTTTTATTTTTGATAATAAGAGCCAAACTCCAAATCAGGTTAGTTGTTAAACCTCCCCAAAGTATCACCAGAAAAATGATGTTATTCTCGAACAGATATACTCCATCAGTCACAAAAGAAAAGTTATTATCTACCGCGATAGTTCGAACAGCTTCCCCCATTTCCTTTCCGGCATCAATGCCAAAACTAAAGAAAGCACTAAGCACACCTGAAATGACAGCGATAATTAAACCTTTCGTAAGTTTAAACTCACTATTCACACCTTCTTTGACATCTGCCAGTTCTTTATCTTTCATTAATCCGGCCTTTCCACTTAAGACGATTCCAATCATCATAACCAGAATACCAAACAGAATTATCCTACCACTTGTACTACCCAACATATCGATAAAAGAATCTCCGGCAGGTAATACTTCACCTAAGTTGCCAACATTTCGTAAAATTGGTAAACCCAACGATCCAACCAACGATGTAATTCCGAGTAAAACTGAATTTCCAAGTGACATACCCAGGTAACGAATTCCCAAACCGTAAGTAAGTCCTCCTACTCCCCACAGAACACCTAAGATATAAGTAAGACGAACGATTGAAGAATCTGTACTACCAATGATATCATTCCAACCAGGTGTGGTTAATAAAACGGCAATGAAGGGCATTATCAACCATGAAAACAATCCGCCTACAATCCAGTAAACTTCCCAGTTCCATTTTTTAACCAGATTATAAGGCATGTACCAACTTCCGGAAGCGGCACCTCCCAGAGAGTGAAAAATAATTCCTAAAATAACTTGCATAATAGTATAACTAATTTGATTTAAGGGAAAAATGAATAATTTTATTCAATAAATTTAGTTGCTTATAGAACCAAAAGTAAACTTCATAATCAAATTAATCAATACACTTTTTGGCACTTGATTTGCACTTTTTGGACCAATTATGAAAGATTTTTTCAAATACCTTACAGCTGGAGCGGAAGACAAAGCCTGGGGCCTTTATTTAAATGTTGCCGGACAATCGAAAATAAAACCCGGTGTTAACTATCCTCCCGTTGAACATCCTAGCGGATATTACTTTACATGGGAAAACGGTCGTATTCTAAACGAGTATCAGATTAATTACATAACAGAAGGAAGAGGAACTCTTGAAAATAATCGTGGAAAGTTTACTGTAAAACCTGGTTCTTTAATGATAATCCGAAAAGGTGAATGGCATCGCTATCGTCCGGCCAGAAATTCGGGCTGGCAAGAACATTATATTGGATTTGATGGCACACTGGCAAAACATTTCCTCCACGACAACCATGTTTTACAAGAACAGTCAGTAATTGAATGTGGAGATCATGAAGATATCATTGATACTTATTACAGGATTTTTGAATTAGCCCAAAACGAGGCCCCTGGAAACCAACATATTGCTTCAGGTTTCATAATAAAGCTTTTAGGATATATTGCTGCACAACAGAAACATCGCAATTTTGCAGGAACCCAAATTGAGAGAGTAATACAGGATGCCCGTTTTCATATGCGCCGCAACATAGAAGGAGAGGTAGATTTGGAGAAACTGGCACACGATAATTGCATTGGATATTCCTATTTCCGAAAAATGTTCAAAAAGTACACTGGTATCTCCCCTCATCAATATTATCTCGATCTGAAACTAATGCGTGCGAAAGAATTAATCCTCACATCCGACAAGAGCATTAAAGAAATCAGCTATCATTTGGGTTTTCAATCCATCCATTATTTCAGTAGACTCTTCAAGAAGAAAGTTGGTCAGAATCCATCTGAGTTGAGAAATGTGATTAAAAGTAAATTTAATTGATTATCAACAACTACCACATGAATATAAATATTTCACAACGATAACCATTGAAAGAGAAAACCAATATCAGTTAAAAGGGTATCGATAAGAAAGAAGATATTTCTATCTTTAATCAACTTAATCTGTAATCTATGACGACTCTTTATAACTGGAGGAAAGGCACTTTCTCATCAACCTATGAAATTTATACGAGCAACCAACTCATTGGCAACTTAAAAGATAACTCCTTTAAGCGTATGGCCTATGGGATTATTGACAATCGTAATATCCATTTTCAAACCACAGGTTTCTGGAAGCAACAAACCATTATCATTGATGCTGATAACAATACTATAATTGGGAATATCTCTTACGGAACGTGGATGACAAAGGCAACCATTAGTTTATCAGATAAAACTTACCTCTGGCAGTACGACAATATTTGGAATACTAAATGGTCGATGTTAGGCCCAGATGGAACCATCATACGAAATTCGGGAAGAACAAACAGCGGGATAATTGAATCTAACAGTAATAATGACATGCTAATGCTATGTGGTCTATTTATTACTAATTACCTGCTTCAGATAACCGTTGCAACTAGTATTGCTGCAATGTTGCCACTTTGGGTAACAGTTTTTAATTAGCAAAGCCTTATTAAATGACAAATTATTTAAAAACCAACTGGAACTTTGATTCAGACGAGTTGATTGATGTATTTGATGAAGTACCTGTTTGGTCTGCTCCATTTGGATTAAAACTGCTTGACAGAATCAAATATAAAAAAGGAATAAAAGCTTTAGACATTGGATTCGGAAGTGGATTTCCGCTTACTGAACTGGCAATGAGACTGGGTAATTCATCTAACGTATTTGGTATTGATCCATGGGAAGCTGCCATCAGAAGAACGAAGAAAAAGTTATCGGTTTATGGGATAAGTAATGTTGAATTAATAAATGGAACTATTGAGAACAACCCTTTTTCTGATCAATCATTTGACTTAATAGTCAGTAATAATGGATTAAATAATGTTTCTGACCTCGACAAAGCCATAACTGAATGTGCAAGAATTTGTAAAACAGGTGCACAGTTTATACAGACCGTTAATCTCAATGAAACGATGATAGAATTTTATTCTGCTTTGGAGATTATTCTGCAACAATTCCAACTGCAAGAATCTATTGAATTAATGCAGCAGCACATTTATAAAAAACGAAAACCTGTGGCTGAATATCTTGAGATGATTCATTCAAAAGAATTTAAAGTTATTTCAACTGTTTATGATCAATTTGAATATCATTTTACAGATGCAACTTCAATGTTTAATCATTTCTTTATTCGTTTAGCTTTTATCGACTCCTGGAAAGAACTAATTCCTGTTCATATGCAAAAAACAGTATTTAAAGCTGTTGAAGAACTATTAAACGAAAAAGCAGAAAAAGAAGGCACCTTAAAACTTAGTGTTCCTTTTGTGGTTATCGATTCTCGTAAAATATAATCAAACAAACCAGAGACGAAGTAGTTTCAAATTATGAACTCATTCAGTTACGAAATCAGCTTTTGTTTACAATGCCTCTGAATTTATTATTTAAGAATACATTATAATTACTCTATTTTCTTACCATTTACCACAACATTCGAGAAGGTAACATTATCGATAAGTTCTTTATTGTAATCATCATTCACTGCTGTAATGGTCAGATTTTCAAATGTAAAATTCGACAACTTATCGTACTCTGTTGTATTTATATCGAAGAATATTTCGCAATCCAACTCGATGTCTCTCATTGTTATATGATCAGAGTATGAAAGTGGTACATCTTCTCTGCCTTTCAAATCAAAGAACTGACGCCAAGGCTTTACAAATATCATACTGTGCACCTGGCCTTTAATGTTTTCAACCGTAATATATTCATATTTCTGTGGAGTATCAGGACGCATTTTTAACCACAACAAGCGAGTAGCTTCAGAGACTTTACAGTTACGCATCACAATGTTTTTATTATGGATGGATTCGCTGCCACAGGTCAATGTTGAATGACAAAAACCAAACTCACAATCTTCTATGATAATATTGGTATTTTCTCCATTGGTCGAATCTCTATCTGCCCATGGACCTTTACCACCTTTCAAAGCAATGGCATCATCATTCACCGACATATAACACCTTTTGATTAAAACATTTGAACATACATCCAGATCAATCGCATCGGTACTTGGGGCTTTAACCGGTTGATGCGGTGAGAAAATATGCAGATCTAATATTTTAACATAGTTACACTGATAATAATGACTCGACCAGAAACCTGCATTAATCAGCTTTACATCCTGCACCTGAACACTGTCACAATCCTGAATGAATACCAAACGAGGTCGTGAAACTTCCAGATTTGTACATTTTGGGTTTTCTTTTCTTCGATCCCAGAATGCCTCCCAATATTTTAATCCATTACCATTGATGGTTCCTTTTCCGGAGATGGTGAATCCATCAACACCGTAAGCATTAACCAGGGCAGCAAAATAATCTATACTCTGTCCTTCCATACGGGACTTCATAAACGGATAGTTTTCAATTTCATCAGAACCTTTGAGTGTTGCTCCATCAGCCAGATGCAAATGAGTAAGAGGTTTAAAAAACAAGGCTCCACTTAAAAAAGTACCATTCGGTATCACTATCACTCCACCACCATTTGCTGACGCTTCATCAATTGTTTTCTGTATTATTTCGGTTTGCAAGACAGTGCTGTCATTGACTGCTCCAAAATCAACAATGTTATACTGCTTCCCCAGATCTTCAAGTTTTATTTTCGAATTATCCGAAAACCATGCTGAAACTTTGGTTCCGTCAGGAAACAAATCCTCTGTTTGCTTTTTTTCAATCTTACATGCAGTAAATGTAAATACCCCTGCCAATAATATTCCTAAATAAATCCCTCTCATTGTTCCCCCTGTTTATTCTTTATAAAATTTTAATGTCGCACTATCCGAAAATACACATCCCTTAATCACAGTTTCTAGTTCCAGTTTTAATGTTTCCCCCTTAGGATAGTCCCCTGCATTCAGTTTCAAAACTCTTTGTTTACTTACTTCTTTTCCATTTATTTTCCAGCTGTAAGTATCGTATTTATATCTTGCATCGAGTTCAAAAATATCTTCTTCACATACGAACTCTTTAATAACTTTTCGTTCTGCACCCTGCAAACGCATATGCATGCCATTAGGTCGCCCACCTTCACCCTGACCAGATTTGGAATGTACACTACTTCTATTTGTGTAATACTCCGGCCAGAAACGACCAAGGTCTGAGCCCAGGTAAAAACCTGTTTGTGTCGGTTGATTGTAAGCTATATTCTGGGTAATGACACTATTTCGATATATAACATCGTTCAACAATGTATAGAAACGATAGTCAGTCTTGAATGGCGTCATATAAATTCGTACCTCTCTGTTATTTTTGGTTCTCACAACCACTTCTTCGCGCCAGTCGCCAAAAAGATCAGCACTGATGCATGGATTTCCTTTGGTCCAGTTATTAGCTATCAGATCTTCCTCATCCGCAAGTGAAAAACGATCAACTCCATCTCCATTCCATTTTTCAATTCGTACAAACGGACGTCGATATACTCCTGATCCGTTCAATAATTCACGGTTTAAATCGCCATCCCACCAGATAGCCATGTTAATTGATGGAGTACGTTCGGTGATCAGTCGACCATCAGCTGTATAAACACCACTTGAATGAGTTGTCCAGACTTCACAACCTCTGAACCGTGGATCGATATCCGCAGCCAGAGCCCGACCAACGTCTTCGTATGAAGGAATACCCCAAAGCAATTCGCTTGTTGCAGCATCGCGCAATTCGCTTCCCGCTCGGGTAGGTACATGCTCGTGACAATCCCACACTTCCAATCCTGGTCGGTCAATATCAATATCTGTCAGGTGCATTGCATCACCATGACCTAATTTAGTATTATAAGCACCTGTTCCATCATCATTGATGAGACAGGCACCATAAGTCACCTCATCTTTTCCATCACCATCCACATCTCCGATGCTCAGGTTATGATTTCCCTGACCCGCATATTCTCTGTCCTTATCATTTCCGCTATGCGAATCAAAACGCCAACGTTTCATCAGCTGTCCATTACGATAATCCCAGGCTTCCAAAACCGTTCTTTCATAATAACCTCTGCAAATTAATATGCTTGGGTGCTCACCATCGAAATAACCAACTCCTCCAAGAAATCGATCCACCCTGTTGCCAGTTCTGTCTCCAAAGCTATCTGGAGCACCACGCTCAATATATTCGGTTCTTGCCAATTCTTTCCCTGTAGCTCCTTCTATAACAGAAAGAAACTCGGGTCCCTCCATAATCTTACCATATGTTCTGGATCTTTCATTTCTATCTACATAATCCGAAATTCCATCCCCGTTAACATCTCCTATTGTTGCACCATCACCAAACACAGTTCCCTCTGCTGTTTTAACAGCTAATTCAGCTTTTCCGTCTCCATCAAAATCATAAACCATCATCTGTGTATAATGCGCACCTTGCCGAATATTAATACCCAAATCAACGCGCCAAAGAAAAGTACCATCCAGTTTGTATGCTTCTATGATTGGACCACCATTACACACTCCCCGATGCGAATTATCCTTTCCACTATTCTCCCGTTTCAGGATTAATTCCATCTCTCCATCACCCGTTAAATCAGCAATAGAGGCATCGTTTGGTGAGTATCGAAAATCAGGATCTCCGGGTATTTCTTTAACAGGTATTGTCAAGTACGGCTTCTCTGACTCATCCAGTAAAACATACTTTGCCAATATTTTATCAGAGCCTGTTTCTTTTAGGGTATAAATCAGTCCTTTTGATTTGGGGGCCGATGTATCAATGAAGTAAGTGCTGTTTTGAAGTCCTTCATTATTTATCTTCTGAGGCTTTGAATTTCCTTCCTTCCGATAAATATCAAAACTCATTCGAACATCATCCTCAGGCAAAAATCGCCAGCTAACAGCAATACTATCTTTATTCAGACGCATTGCTATTAATCCTCTTCCCAACTTCTCCTTTTGAAGACTAGATGAATATGCCGGGCCCTTCTTCAGCATATGAGTTTGCGAAAATGATGTTACCCAACCAATGGTCAGAATAAGAACTACAAAAAGCTTTATCTTCTGCATACTTAAAATTCCCGAATCATTTTCACTTTGTTGTTTCATTCTCTCAGTTCTTTTCTTTTATCTAATCCTGAAAACGGATCAGCAACAAGGTCACCATTTACATAGATTCGATCAATATAAATCTTTTCAGCATCATCCAGTTTAAACAATGGACGACCATCCGGATGTTCAAAATAGAATCTTACATTATCAAATATTACATCCTTTGCATGGCGAATATAAAAACCTGATACTGGTATAGTACCAAACATCCATGGCTCAGGATAAGTCCGTTCGTTTTTAGGTGGCGTAATCAAACCATCTTCGACAGGATGACCACCTTTAAACCATATATTGATATTACTAAATGTAAGCGACTGAATAGAATGTCCCGGAACACCACTAATAATATTGGAGAATTGCGAATCAGCATCGTAAACATTTACATTTTGCACCAATATACGCTGCATTTTTCCAATCGGTGTTCCTTTGGGGCTTCGCTGGCGAGCTCCCAAACGGAAGAAAAAAGGAGAGTTACCAACATTGCGCATCGTAATATTGGAAATAACAACATCTTCCAGATGACCACCATCAACTGCTTCAATGGCTAATCCTCTGCTACGTTCAAAAATACAGTTGGTAATGGCAATATTTTTAAAACCACCACTACTCTCGGTCCCTAATTTGATTCGACCGGTATTGGTTCCATGGTCGGGTGCAACATCTTCATACGTTTCCCATGTTGCAGCCAAGGCCGATCCCTTATCATAACCAGAAACAAAACACCCGCTAATGGTTACGTTTTCGGTATCCTTAAAATAACCCAATCCATAACTTGATTTTAACACAATAGCATCATCCCAGGGACAATTTACCGAACAGTCGGTGATACGTACATTACGACAACAATCAATATCAAAACCATCACGATTGGTATCCACCTTCACATTTTGCACGTGTAAATTATCAACTCCGGTTGCTAATAATGCAAAATGCCCGCAATGAAGCATTGAAATATCTTTTAAAGTAATATTATGACATTCTTTAAAAGCAATTGCCTTGTTTCCCACGCCAGTCAGGCGACTTTCTTCGCGGGTTAAACCTTCTCCATGAATCAGTCCATGACCTTCTATTACAATATCATGCTCACCAATAGCCCATATCAGAGAGTTTTTCCAATGGCTATGCCCAAAATCCTGAAATGGATTATCAGGGTTTGGTTCAGCAGCATCGTAACCATCTATCTGTGTTGGAAAGGCTGCCAGAATGGTAGTACCAGATTCGAGATAAAGAGTAATGTTACTCTTTAATCTTATAGAATAACAGGCATACGTTCCGGTTGGGACATAAATTGTACCTCCTCCATTTTTCGATGCTTCATCAATAGCAGCATTGATGGCCGGAGAGTCAATTGCTTTTCCGTCACCAACCGCTCCATAATCACGAATATTGTATGTTGCAGCAAGTAACCCCTGAAAACTCAAAAGACAAATCAGTGAAAAAAGTATGATGTATTCGTTGCTTTTAACCATGTGCGTTTTACTTAATCAGGCGTTGATTTCATCCACTCGGTTTCCTCATTAACCCTGAAGTAACCTTCCTCAAATAACTGAGGAAGCATAAAATAATTATAATCAGCTTTAGGGCTTAGATAATAGACACAGAAGTACAGTTCATCGTTTGACTGCAAGGGCACGCTTGATCCAAGTGCATGAGATTTGTTGTTTTTACCAGAATTCAAAAACTGCAGAGGATACTTCTGCTGATTAGCATCACATAATCTCAGCTTATCACCCGGAGGTGTTTCCACTTCGAGAATTCTTAACGATCGACTGGTTCCATAATAGAGTGTGAATGAATGTCCTTCAATACTAAAAACATTCTGATCACAATATTCAGGCAACAACATGTTTTTTTCAGGTGTATGCTGAACTACCCCATTTGAAGCACCTCCATAAGCCCAAATCAACTTTGCTCCATCAGGCATGTTATCAGATGACCACTTCATAACAGCCCCTTCACTATCGGTTAACTCTTTTATTATCCAGGAGATCTTTCCTTTACCAATAAAAGCATCTTTTAATGTATATTCTGTTTGATTTGCCTTTTCTTTCTTATTGACAGATGAAAAATCGGATAGCCACTTACTTTCTCCATTTACTTCAACACCCAATCGCAAGGTCCCGGCTAATCGGGGAGTTAAAAAAGTAACATCCGGTTGGAGAGCCAGGGCATTTATTGTACCCCAGCAAAGAATCAATCCTAAAGAAAGGTTTATCAATTTAGTTACCATCGGGTTTTTCTATTTCAACATAAGGAGTCGGGTACCATTTAAATGATCCAAAATTGTCTGGCTTATCTGGTGAGAAGTTTGGGACATCCTCTCTTAAATACTGAACCAGTGGTAAATTGATTTCTTTCATACCATATACCACACACTGCACTATCTGCGAACCACCGTAAGGATTAAAATGAGTATTATCAGCTAATGCTTTAGGTTGATTAGGAAAAGTATTTGCCGGATAATGCACAAAAGCATTCTTCGATTCATCCACTCCCATGGCTTCATATAAGTTACGTGTATAACTATGTAAGTCAATTAAAGGTACATTTGCTGCTTCAGCCACTTTCTTCATTGCATCAGGATAATCACCATGTGTATCCATGATCTTTCCTTCTTCATTAAAGCTTCTTCTTTGAGTGGGTGTAACAAATACAAGATTCATTTCCTTTTCTTTTGCCTTCTCAACAAACTCATTCAATCGATCGGTGAAATTTAGGTAGGCTCCTCTGCCCTCTCCTTTTTCTTTCTGATCATTATGACCAAATTCCACAAAGATGTAATCACCTTTTTTGGCCTGTGTCATTATTTTCGCCAACCTGCCACGGGCAATAAACCCGGTTGCGGTTTCGCCTGATTCGGCATAATTGGCAACAGCCACCTTATCATTGAAAAATCGAGGAAACATTTGTCCCCAGCCAATCCAGGGCTCATAGTCCTGATCTACAACGGTTGAGTTAGCACATAAAAAAACAGTGATCGCATCAGGTGCAGGATCCATCTCAATAAATTCAACCTGAGGTGATTCCCCGTTAAACTCAAAAGTGATATCATCATCCCAGTTACGCTTACCCAATTCGCGCTCTTTGATATTTACTTTTCGAGTAGAATCAATCTGAAGATCACGTTTGTTTATCACAAATGTAATATCCTTAAATTCTCCGGCAGCTGTTTCAATACCGTCGTAAAATAAACGTCGTGATTCACCCCTAATTACAGTATGACCTTTTTCGGTTTTGGAACCAACTCTTACATGAACCCTATAATTGCCGTCTGGTATATTTTTAAAGGTAACGAACCCATTATCGGCAACCGACAATGGATCATCAATACGGTATTTGGCTTCTTTGATTGAAGTACAATTGATAGTACCCAAAACTAAAAAACCAATAAGTGTAATATTTTTTAAGTATCTGTATATTTTAGATGTCATGATTTATTCCTCCAATTTGTATACTTCAGAACCTGCCAATAAAAAACAGCCTACCCCGTAATCTTCAAAATCAGGAACGCTATCGTATTTCACGGGCTGACCATCTTTTGGTTCTTTACCAGTTCCCTGCACGTATCCTAAATATCCATTCTCGTGCACAGCATGTTTAACCATTGCTTCCCACGATTTAGCTATTATTGGCAAATAAGTTTCTTTATCAAGAATACCATTATTAACACCCCAGGCCATTCCGTATATAAATAATGATGTTCCGGTTACTTCTTTACCACCATAATTTTTGGGATCGTGCAGACTCACATTCCAGAATCCATCTTTTCGCTGACACTTCACCAGAGCATCAGTCATTGCTAAAAAGTCTTTTAAATAATCCTGGTAGTGTTTTTCATCAGCTGGTATCTCATCCATTACACGAACCAGGGCAGCATATACCCAACCATTCCCGCGTGACCAGTAACAATCTTCGCCATTTGGTTCTTTATAAGGAGGAATAAAATCGCCATCGCGCCACCATAAATTGTCCTCTGAATTAAACAATCCACCCGCAATATGATTACGACTATATTCATACATGTTCCACATCTTATCGTAGTATTTTGTTTCATTGAGTGTGGTTCCCAACTTCGCAAAAACAGGCATCCCCATTTGAATAGCATCAATCCAATCCCAGTCTCCGTTCTGAGGTGTATTCACCAACATATCTAAATTGGCAATTACCTTTCTTAGTTTATGAGGCTCCGGGCATAACCTGTATAAATCAATATATGTTTGTCCTGCACAATAGTCATCAGCATTGCGTGTTGATGGCCCATTCCGATAATCCCATTTATGAAAATCTGCCCAATCATTGGCATAGGCGTAATATTTTTCTTCTGGTAAGATGGAGTATAATGCCATTAATCCTTCATAATATACTCCTCGAGTCCATATATTACTTGGTCGAACCCGACCTACATTGGAAGGTGCTTTGTAATCTTCAAACTTGGTCATGAAATACTTATTCACTGACACTATAGTTTTTAAAGTCGCTTCCCTGTCAGGTACTGTTTGTGCTAACAAATTACTACCGGTTAACCCTAATACAACTATCAAAATCAAACTACTAAGGGTAGTTTTTAATACTGATCTGAACATATAACTTGGTTTAATCTATTCTAATATTGCGAATATAATGCAGTAATTGCATAGATGCCCTGTAAATTAATCCATGTATATAGAAGATAGTACAAGTGGTAGTTTACACTACTTTACTTACGAATTATCGAAATCATCCATTGATTTTTTTTTCGAAAGCCATATTAACTAACAAATTTAAATCGAATCATTCCTCCCACTTAAATTATTTAACGGTTTCAAATATCACCCCTTTTAAGAATATCGAGTACTGAATTCCATTTTATCCACAAAAACCAACCTGAAGTCAAAAAATACATTTATAAATTCCAGAAAAAGAATATTCATTTTAACAAAAAGGCGTTCATTTATATCTGAATTTGATTTCAGATGATACCCAAAAATCCACCTGTAAATTCGTCCGTTTCACTCCATATTATTAAAGCTATTTATTAATAAATTAAGCTTTTTTATAGATCACAAATCGTAACAAAATATCCACCCTAGTTTTTTTTACATTTACAAATACACACCTATAACACTGTATATCTTGATACTAAAACCCGCAAGAACGATATTACAGGTCTTTGTATTTTTCTCCATTTCCAATGAAAAAGCTTCTCGTACTTTTACATTCGATTAATCTTATTAACACCTATTAACTTTTAATCAAAACACAAGTTACAGGATGAAGATTAACAAAATCGCTAAAGAAACCTTTTGTTATGAAAATTAGATCTATCTTATCTTTCATCTTTACACTTCTCATCGTTTGGAGTTGTAAAAATGAAAAAGACAGTTACTACGACCGGCCAGAATGGCTAGAGCCGGCCATTTATCAACAACTTCAAGATAAAGGAAATTTTAACTCATTCCTGGCATGCGTTGATAAAGCAGGTTTAAAATCTACTTTAAGTGGTGCTGGTTTTTACACCGTATTTGCACCTACAGATGAAGCATTTAAGACTTTCCTTGAAGAACAAAGCCTTAGTTCGATTTCAGCCATTGATGAAGACTTAGCCAAAGATATAGTGTCATATGCAATGATTCAGAACCGCTATTCTTTAGCTGAACTTGACGATTATCAATCAGTTTCGCAAGAATTAATCGAACCAGATATTGCATTCAAACGCAAAACAACTTATTACAAATGGACATACGAGGAAGATGTACCTGAATATGGTGTTAATAAAGTAATCGATGTAAATGCTGTTTCGGCAAAAGAATATACCGGATCTAATATCTTTTACGATGATAACAATTTTAAAAACATCCCATATTTCACACCTACATTCCTGGGTTCGCTTGGATTAACCAGCTACGATTACAATTATTTCTACCCTTCTGTTGAATTAGGTGAAATGAATGTTGTTGATGCAAAGGTGACTGAAGCAGATCTATATGCCGAGAATGGTGTTATTCATATTGTAGATAAAGTTATTCTTCCTTTACCTAACATTGAAGAGAAATTGGCTGAGAATGACAACTACAGTACATTCAAAACTATTCTTGATGAATACATTCGTGAGTATGACATTGCTTCAGACTATTTCCTAATCAGAAACGAACAGGTTACCGGAACTTACGAAGATATTTTTGTTAAAGGATACCCAAGTGCTTACTTCTCGCCAAACGTGGAAAATTACCTTCGTTACGGAGGTGGCGAATGGTACGATGACCAAACAGAAGGTTTTACCATGTTCGCTCCAAACAATGCCGCTATCGAAGCCTTCTTTAACGAGAAGTTTCTTAAATATTACGAATCCATTGAACAAATGACCACTGATCAGATCGCTGATTTTATCAATGCTCATTTATGGAAAAACAATATGTGGCCAAGTAAATTCGCCCGTTACAACAATCTTCATGGTGAAGATGCACGTTTCGATCCTGAATCTAACATTGAAGACAAAGCCCTTTGCAGTAACGGTATCTTTTACGGAACTAATATTGTTCAGGGATCTGATTTATATTATACAGTATTTGGTGATGTATCTCTTAATCCTGAGTATTCAAATATGTTGAATGCCATCAACACCTTCCCTATTATTAAAACTCTTCTTAAAAACAGTAGTGAAGACATTAATATTCAGTTGATCCTTTTAACCAACGATCAAATGGATGCAACAGGTATCACTTATGATTACGGAAGAAGTGAGTGGACCATTACAGACAATAATCCACTGGGAAATAATGCACTGGTAGCATTAGAGAGACTACTGAATTTACATTTATTCTTAAATAAAGATGTAAACTTCGAGGTTCCCGGAATCTACAAATCAGGTATGTTTGAAAACGGTGAATATGTTAAAGTAGCTTATTATCGTCGTAGATTTTTTATCACCTCATCAGGTAATGCAAGTTCATATGCCGGACCACAATATCTGGGACCTATTGAAGAAAACGCAACAAACGGTCAGTCATACAGTGTTGCTGAACCTGTATTGTTTACAACCGATAATGTGGGTGTTCAGATTGAGAAGAACGTTGCCAATTTCGGTTTGTATTATCAATACTTATATAAATCAGCCACCAGTTTAAATCCTGACAATGGTGAGTCGATGGAAGGCTATCTGTATAACACCCTTACAAAAGCAATTAGCGATGTTAAGATTTCTCAGAATAATACCATCTTAATTCCAAATGATGCAGCAATTCAACAAGCTGTGGCTGACGGATATCTTCCTCCAATCACAATTGCAGATTTCACACTTGCTGAACAACAAATGGTATACAGTTTTGTGAAGTATCACATCCTTTCAGGCTTTATTCTTGAACCAAGCAGTTATTACCACAATGCAGTTTCAACACAATTTAAAACTGTTGATGGAGAGACCTATGTAACAGTTGTAAGTGGCGACGATGTAATGACAATCACAGATTCTGAAGCCCGAACTGCAACAGTTGTCAACACCAGAAGTAATGTACTGGCAAACAGAGCAATCATACACCAGATCGATACTTATTTGCGCTATCCTAAAAACTAAATTTCATGAATAAATTAATAATATTACTCACCTTTATAGTTTCATTGTCAGTCTTTACAAAAGTGACAGCGCAAGAGCGAACTACGCTTACAGGTAAAGTAACAGATGAACAATTGATGAGCCCGCTTCCGGGGGTAGCTGTTGTTGCCCTTGATAAAAGTAATCGTATTCTGCATGGTACAATTACTAACCTAAATGGAGAATTTGTAATAGATGTACCAAAAGGAACTTCATCACTCCGATTTTCTTTTATTGGTTTTAAAGAACAAATTATACCCATCTCGGATAAATCAAACTATTACAAAGTTATTTTAGTTGAAGACGTTGTACAGATTGAAGATATTCAGGTAGTGGCAATCAAGAAAACCAATACTGGTTTTATGAACCTTGCCGACCGTGACCTGGCTATTCCGATTGCAAAAATATCAGCTGAAGAGTTTGATGATGTGCAGGCTTCTACTATTGACGATGCACTTCAGGGACGTCTAGCAGGTGTTGATATCGCAGCCAACTCAGGAGACCCGGGAGCAGGTATGTCAATCCGAATCAGAGGTGTTAGTACACTATCGGCTAATAATAAGCCTTTAATTGTGGTTGATAATGTTCCATTTGAAACAACTATTTCATCCGACTTTGATTTTGCAACTGCTAACGAAGAAGGTTATGCTCAGATGTTAAACATCTCGGTTAGTGACATTAAAGAGATTACCGTTTTGAAAGATGCTGCCGCAACAGCTATGTGGGGAACAAAAGCTGCCAACGGTGTATTAATGATTACTACAAAGCGTGGTGTTAAAGGAAGAGCTCCAAGAGTAACCTATACATACAGAGGTACCTTTACAGAGGAACCTGAAACATTACCAACTCTTACAGGAGATCAGTATTCTACTCTTATTCAGGAAGCCTATATGAATACGCATAACTATCCTTTAAACACAAATGATTATAAGGAATTTCTGTATTTGCCAACCGAACCATATTACTATTACAACTACGGTCAGAATACTAACTGGATGGAAGCTATTTCCAGAAGAGGTTTTATTCATAACCATGATTTGGCAATCGACGGTGGTGGATCTAAAGCAACATACCGTTTCTCAACCAACTACCAGGAACAGGAAGGTGTGACTATTGGAACAGGTTTGAATCGTTTAACTACACGTTTAAATCTTGACTATTTTATTTCGGATAAGTTAAAACTACGCGCTGACTTCTCTTATGCACATGGTACAACAGAAGGTAATTATTCTGAAAGTGGAGTAATCAGAAATACAACCAGTATTAGAAGTACTGCTTACAGAATGATGCCTAACATGTCGATTTATGAATACAATGCCTTCGGCGAATTAACCGGTAACTATTTTGCTCCTCTTTCCAATCCGCAAGGTTCATTCCCAAGTATGTATAACCCGGTTGCCTTGGCCACCATGGGAGTTCATAAAACAATAAATGACCGTATCAACTCAAAATTCAATATTTCATATAATATTCTTCCTGAGCTTCGATACACAATGGACTTGTCGCTGGACGTAAACTCAAATAAACTTAAGCAGTTTCTTCCACAGGAAGCAACAGGAGTATCAAATACCAGCCGATATGCTAACCGTATGGTCGATCGTGATGATGACTCATATAACATCTATACCAACAACATGTTGGCATATACAAATACATTTAATGAGATCCACCAGTTAACAGCAACACTTAACTTCCAGACCAATGAGTACATTGGTTATGGTTCTTACCTTTATAAAACCAATGGTATTTCTTCTTCTTTACCTGATGCTTCGGGAGATGGACGTGACAACGTATCAGGTTACGGAGGTTCAACCAGTAGAGGTCAAAGCCGCTCAGTTGGTGCATTGGCAATGTTCCATTATAGCTTATTAGATCGTTATATTATCTCTGCAGGTATGAGAAGAGAAGGTAACTCAAGATTTGATGATAAATACCGTTGGGCCAATTTCCCAAGTTTATCAGCTGCATGGCGTTTATCTGGTGAACCATTTCTTGAAAGCCTAACTTTCATGAATGATGTGAGAGTTCGTTTTAGCTACGGTGAAAACGGTAACCCTCCACGTTATGAATCGATGTTCTATAGTAATTACGGAACTTATGATTTTGCTTACCTGGGAACAACAGGTTCTTATCCTGTAAACATGCAGCTCCAAAACCTGAAGTGGGAAACCATCAAAACTACTAACGTAGGTGTATCAGCAGAATTATTTGATAGTAGAATCAGTACTGATGTTGACTTTTATAAAAACCGTACAGAAGATATGTTGTCATACAATGTAGCAACTCAGTCAACTTCTGGTTATACAACAACATCAGTTAAGAATATTGGAACGATGGATAACTACGGTTGGGACTTACAAGTGAAGACATATCCTGTAAGAAGTAAAGACTGGACCGTAACATTCGATTTCAACATCGCTCGTAACTACAATATATTAAGAGAATTAGCAGATGACTTCTCAACTGTAGTTGCAGAAACACCCGGTAACGGTGAATATAAGAGATATGCTCAGATTGACAACCCGGCAGGTTCATTCTACGGATTTCGATACAAAGGAGTTTATACCACAGAGGATCAATTAATTGCCCGCGATGAGTTTGGTAATCAAATCAAAGACCCGAATGGTAATCCAATTTATATGATGTATGATTTTGCCAATGTAGACTATCTGTTTCAAATGGGTGATGCTATGTACGAAGATATCAACCACGATGGTAACATAAATGCTGCCGACGTTGTGTTACTGGGAGATGCCAACCCTGATTTCTTTGGTGGTTTTGGTCAAATGGTTCGTTACAAAAACTTCTCATTCAATTACTATTTCTATTTCAGAGTAGGTAACGACATTATTAACCGTACTAAAATGTATGGTGAAAATATGCACACCTTCGATAATCAGACTCAAGCTGTATTACGCAGATGGAGAAAAGAAGGTGATGATACAGATATTCCAAGAGCATTGCTTGGTTATGGTTACAACTGGTTAGGATCCGATCGTTTTGTTGAAGACGGATCATTTATGAGATTGAAGTATATTACGTTGGCTTATAAAATTCCAACTAAATTCTCTCGCAAGTTAGGAATGCAATCTGCACGACTTTCAGCAACATTCAACAACCTGCTAACATTTACCAACTATAGTGGTCAGGATCCTGAAATCAACATCAATTCAAAGGATGGAACCATTTACACCGTAGGTTACGACGATTCTAACACACCTAGAACCAGAGACATCACATGTACTTTAAGTATTACATTTTAAAAATTGAGGAAGCCATGATAAAAATTAAACTAAATAAATCCATGAATTTACGTTCAGTTGCCATTGTGCTTCTAATGAGCTTAGCAACTTTATCGTGTAATGATTGGCTGTACCTCGAGCCACAGGATACAATTATTGTAGAAGAGTTCTGGCAATCAAAAGAAGAAGTTCATAGTGCCGCTATGGGTATCTATTCATCTATGATTTCAGACCATCCATACCTGCTTTTTAAATGGGGTGAAGTACGTGGAGAAATGGTTAAATCTAACAACTATAACGACTTTACCTATATTAATAATGGTGATATATTACCAACATTATCACTAATGAAATGGGCACCTCTTTATCGCACCATTAACTATTGTAATAACCTGCTTGAAAAAGCTCCGGGTGTATTAGAATTGGATGATTCATTTACTCAGGAATTACTGGATCAATATCGTTCAGAAGCATATGCAATAAGAGGTCTGATGTATTTCTATCTGGCCAGATATTATGGTGAGGTACCATTGATTTTGGAAGCTACCCTTTCTGATGATCAGGATTTACAAGTTGCAAAAAGTAAACAATCAGTAATATTCAAACAAATAGAGGCTGACTTAGCATATGCAGAAAGTCTGGCAGTAGAATCGTTCGATGATGTTGAAAACGATAAGGGCCGAATCACAAAGGCTGCCATTAATGCTATACAGGCTGACCTTTATTTATGGACAAATGATTATGATAAAAGTGTTGAAGCTGCCGATAAAGTAATCAACTCTGGCAAATTTGGATTAGTACCTTTTGGTGAAATGTGGCTGAACACATTATTTCATCAAACTAATTCAATTGAAGGAATTTTTGAATTACAATACTCAACCCAGTATTTAAATCCTTTTTATACGCTGTTTAATTATAACAGAACCTTCTTTGCCAATGCAGATATTATGGAAACCTATTTCCCTATCGACATATATTTACCTACCGATAGTGCAGATATCAGAGGAGACAGAGGTTCTTTCCGTTCAAGCCGCAACTATAAGTTATGGAAATACATTGGATTAAACAGAGATGAAGAAAAAGGTGATGATGAGGCGACTTCAAACTTCATTTTGTACCGCTACGCCGACGTACTTCTTTTAAAAGCAGAAGCACTTGCAATGAGAGGTGATGGAGATGACTACGAACAGTCGCTGGCATTAATTAAAAAGATTAGAACTAGGGCCAAGGCATCTGCAGTAACCCAAAACATACTGGACGGTGAGATAATTACTCAACAAGGTTTAATCTCATACATCGTAAATGAAAGAGCCCGTGAATTTATGTTCGAAGGAAAAAGATGGCTGGATGTTCTGCGAAATGCACGACGTAATAACTATGAGCGCATGGATTTAATTGAAACAATGGTTATATCCGGTGCTCCATACAACCGTCTTCAAACGATTTTGAGTAAATACCAGGATACACTAAGTCATTATTATCCTATTCCTCAATCAGATATTAATGCGGGATATCCTGTTCTTGTCCAGAATCCATTTTACAATTAAGGACTAGTTAAAAGAATCAGTTAAAATGAAAGAATCAGAAAAACATATTATTTCTGGCAGAAGAACTTCAAAAGTTACTTACGCACCAAGGTATGCAGATTCTTCAATCCAAACTAAAAACAACAGAATCATGAAAATAAATCCATTTTTTAG
Organism: Carboxylicivirga caseinilyticus; assembly: GCF_050589785.1. Taxonomy (NCBI): domain Bacteria; kingdom Pseudomonadati; phylum Bacteroidota; class Bacteroidia; order Marinilabiliales; family Marinilabiliaceae; genus Carboxylicivirga; species Carboxylicivirga caseinilyticus. The sequence goes on from NZ_JBNGOX010000004.1 coordinate 69,257, forward strand.
AATTGGTATAATTGGACTTTTGACAGCAGTCATTTTCTCAGTGTCCAGTTGTCAACCCGAAGAATATACCGAAAGGACCAACTACGAACAGTTAATTGGTGAGTATCTACAAGAAAATCCGGATCAGTTTTCAACTTTTTATGAAGTATTACAAAAAAGTGAAACAGTTGCTTTCTTAAAAGCTTATGGTACTTATACATTATTTGCTCCAACAAACGAAGCCTTTGAAGCTTATTTTGAAAGCAAAGAAAAGACAGGTCTTAATGATTTTACAACCGAAGAACTTAAAGACCTTGTAAGATATCACACCATTCAGGATACCATTGCCTCTACCCTTTTTATTGATGGGAAATTGCAGACTCCTACCATGTATGGTCAATATCTTACTTCTAAAGTTCAGTATGTTGATAACGAAGCTACAATAGTACTTAACAAATATTCAAACATTGAAATGAAGGATAAGCGTTTATTAAACGGTATTCTTTTCTCTGTTGAAGATGTACTGGATCCTGTTACCAAAACAACATCTGAGTTGATTGGCGAAAATCCTGATTACAGTATTTTTTACGAAGCTCTGGTTAATACAGGTTTTGCTGACACTTTGGATTTAGCAGTTGAAAAAGGAGATGAAGATCCACGTTGGTTTACAACCATTGTGATACCTAATTCGGCTTATGCTAAAGATGAAATTAATTCATATGACGAGTTGGCAGCAAAATACAGCAATACCGGTAATCCAAAAAATCCGGAAGACAGTTTATTCCTGTATGTTGCTTACCATATACTGGATGAACAATTAAAATTTGTGAGTGATCTTCAGGAACAGGCTGCACATTTAACAATGGCTCCATTGGAAGTAATTACTATCAAAACCGTAGACGCTAAGGTGAAGATCAACGAGGATTATTTCAACGGCGCAATCGAAGAAGGATACGCTATTAATCTGGATGCATCAGACAACACATCCAATAATGGTGTTTACCATGTAATGGACAATGATTTCAACATTAAAGTCCGTACTCCATTCCCTGTTTATTGGGATGTAACTGATCAATTAGAGATTCGAAAAATGCCAGGTATATACGGCAAACAATCTGTTGAATTGGAACCTGGACAGCTGGAAGAAATTGTATGGCCTGAAGGTAACAATATATGGTATAAAGTTGGAACTGTTAACTCTCCTTATCCATTTGTATTAGGAGATTTCCTTGAGGTTTACTTACGTCCTGAAGTTGTTCCATGGATCGAATTTACAACTCCAATATTGGTTAAAGGAGAATATAAAGTTTGGACCTGTACACGAAATGTATATCCTTCCAGTGGAAGAAGAAACCCAATCTTTTTCGTGTATTTCGATGATGAAGTACTTCCTGTAATTATCGATACCAACATTACACTTAACCGTGATGTGAGTGAAGAAGAATATGAATTACAAGGTTTGAAATGGTATTCTTTCTGGCCTCTTAGAGATTCTACTGCTTATCGCTACGTTGATGGAGATGGTTCGGGTCGTTTTACCGGACAGCTTGCCGGAACCATTAAAGTAGAAACAACAGGGCAGCATAAAATCAAGTTTGTAGGTATCAGTGCCTATGCAGGTCAGGTGTTACGTCTGGATCAGATTCATTTTATACCAACCGATATGGATCAAATCTGGCCAAGAAGTAATGTAGATGACAACTCCCGAATTGAAAAAGAAGGATTGCCACCAATGACCGTACCTGAATAATATGTTAGTAAGAATTATTGACACAAGATTTATAGAAAAAAATTAGGCATGAGAAATTATATATTACAAATAGCTACTGTTGTTGTGCTTCTTCTTTTTAGCGGATGCCAAGACGCCTGGGAGAATCACGCCGACCTGGCTGACAGCACGGCCTCACAAACATTATTAGAAACACTGGAAGCTAATTCAAATTACAGCAATTTTGTTTCTGCACTTAAAACAACGGGGCTTAACAAGACATTATCAGAACCATATATGTATACAGTATGGGCACCATCAAATGATGTTTTTACTAATCTTCCGGATGATACAAAAGAATTGTACAAGCTGGTTGCCAACCACATTAGTAAAGGTGCCACGCTAACATCAACTTTGACTGACACCAAAAGAATTTTAATGTTAAGCGGAAAGTTTATTGAACTTGATGGAGAGGCTGCTACAATCGATCAGATAGCAATCACTAAAAAAGATCAGGCAGCAACTAATGGTGTGGTACAGTTTATCGGATCAACCATTGAGCCTCGCATCACTATCTGGCAATACATTGAAAGTTATACAGGTACAAACAAACATATCGAATATTTGAATTCATTATCAGGCTATGTTTTTGATCCGGATTCAGCAACCATAACCGGTTATACCGGAGGAGGTTTGCCAATCTACGACACGTTATCGGGCATGGTTTGGAAAAACAGCTTTCTGGATAATGTTGCTGATTTAAGATCGGAAGATTCTACCTACACTTTAATCATTATTGATGATGAAGCTTTCGATACAGAATTTGATACTTACACATCCTATTTTAAAATTACTTCTGCAACCACCGATGAAGCTCTAGCTTTAAATAAGGCCAAATGCTTATTTAAGATTACAAAAGATTATGTTTTCACAAGCAGCTATAGAGCGACAGAAATACCTGCAATGGCAACTTCGGTAGACATGGTAGAAGTACCTGTTGATAAATCATTGGTTTATGATTCATTTCAGGCGAGTAACGGCTGGGTTCATCATATCACATCCTGTGCTGTACCCCTCGCCAACAAAATACAACCTATTATTATAGAGGCAGAAACACTGGAACGTTTCACTGATAACTTTACCATTTTTGGTGATGCAATTGACGGATATCCTGCAGGATATAAAAGGGTAAGACCTGATGCTTCAGGAGGCTTCGATTATGTATTGGATAACTGGACAACGACTGCTAAAGGATCTGGTTTGATCTTACATGCTGATGAAGTTGCATCCATGAGATACAAGTTTTATCTAAAGGCTGTAAACGATTTCAGGGGTTCGTACAGATATCCTAAAGATAATGACTATATATTAAGCCAACAGTTAGGTATTACTACACTAAGATCTGAAAACAATATGATCTACGATTTTAATCCTATGATTGCTGTATCAGATTCAATAAAAGTTACTGCAACATCATATGATGAGGCAATAGAAGAAGAAGTTGGAAGCTACAAGTTTACTTCTATGAGAGAAATATATCTGTGGCTCAGTCCGATGGATAATGGCGCAGCTATTACTGCAGACTACATCAAACTAGTTCCTGACTTCGAATAATTTGAAAAATTACACATTATGACTAACATAAAACAGCTAATTATACTCGTTTTTGTCATTCTTGGAGGTACTGTTGCCTTAGCTCAGGATCAGCTGGTTGAGCCGATTGAAGTTACTGGTACAGTATATGATGCAGAAACACGTAGACCCTTAGAATATGTAGCCATTGATAATGACTCTATAGCTTCAACTTTTACTGATTCAATTGGTAATTACCGCATAGCCGTGCGTTCTTATCACGACATTATTAAGGTAACCGTTTTCGGATATGAAGATCGCGAAGTGATTCTTGCAGGTCGATCAAAGGTTGATGTCTATATGACTCCGGTTGGTTATCCAACTTTTCAGAGAGAAGCAAACTTATTTTATACCAATCCTAAATTAGCTTACACACCTCATGCTGTAAACAGTGTAATTGTTAATTCAGGTTACGACAATGGTGGTAAAACAGGCTCTCCATCAGGAGAAGCAGTTTTCAGAGGCCGGGTTCCTGGTCTTGAAGTATTAAGCCGCTCAGGAATTCCTGGAGTAGGTTCGGATATTTTCTTAAGAGGTTACTCCTCTTTATATGGAGATAATCGCCCTTTGATGGTGGTTGATGGTATGATCTATGATGACTCGGAATATGGTACAACAACCATTAACGGACAAAGAAAAAACCCTTTTACCGCAATTGATATTACCGATATTGAAAATGTGACAATTTTAAAAGATGCTGCTTCTATTTTCGGTTCTAAAGCAGCTAACGGTGTAATCTTCATTACTACCAGTCACGCAACTGAACAATCAAACAAAATAGAATTGAACATGTCAGGTGGTATTAATATGGAACCTGCCGGATTCCCGATGATGAATGCCGATGATTATTCATTATTCTTATATGATATGATGCAAAGTCAGGGTATTAGCGGAGACTCTATCAGTAAACTACCTTATATGAATGGCACCAAAGGTACAGAAGACTATTACCGTTATCATAACAATACCGACTGGCAAAAAGAAGTATTTGCCAACAGCTACAATACAAATGTTGGTTTCAAGATTAAGGGTGGTGACGATGTTGCGCTGTATGCTCTGTCAATCAATTACCTGAAAAACGAAGGCATTGTTACTGGAACAGATTTCTCTAAGTTTAACATGAGATTTAATTCCGACATCAATATTAGTAAGGTTTTCAGTCTTAACTCAAATGTTAGCTTCATGAGAGGTGACCAAAATCACCGAAGCGGCACCTCCAGTTTTGGATTGGATAATCCATACTATCAGGCATTGATTAAAGCACCTTTCCTTACCAGCTTCGTTAGAACTGCAGATGGCATTGAAACACCTGTTTACGAAGATTTTGATGTATTTGGTGTTTCCAACCCTAGTTCGATGCTTTATGATGCCAATGGTTTGGATCAGGTAGCACGTTACTATCGTTTTACCGGATCATTCAATCTGAATGCTAAAGTCAATGACAAACTAACTATCAGTAATTTGGTTGGTATCTTATTTGATAAAGACAGAGAAACCTATTTTATTCCTTCATTAGGTATATCTCCTGATACCACCGACATAGGTGTTATTTATAATAAGAATGGATTCAGAACTCTGAAACAATTCACTATTAACAACGATTTCAGACTAAACTATAACACAACTATCAATAATACTCACTTCATCAACGGAATTATTGGAGCAAGAATCAATATCAACCGTGCTGAAGAAGACTGGGCAACCGGAGCCAATACACCTAGTGATCAGATTACCTCAGTTGGCCAGGGCGACCCATTATACAACACCTCAGGTGGTTTCCTGAGCGACTGGACTTCGATTACATATTATGCATCTGCCAATTACGGTTTCAGAAAGAAATACTTTGTTTCTGCTAATGTCTCAGTTGATGGAGCATCTCATTTTGGTACAGAGGCTGATGGCTTGAAACTGGGCGAACATATATACGGTGTTTTTCCATCTGTTGCAGGAGCTTGGCTGTTAAGTTCAGAGGACTTTTTGTCAGATGTATCATTCATCGATCTGTTAAAGGTAAGAGCCAGCTATGGTTTAACCGGTAACGACAATTTTGGTTTGTATCACAGGTATAAATATTACGAAGCCAAAAATTTCCTTGGACAACAAGGTATTATCAGAGGTAACATACCTAATACAGGTATTCAGTGGGAAACCAATACCAAGGCAAACGTAGGTTTAGATATAGAACTACTGCACAGCCGTTTGGTAATATCTGCTGATGTATACCAAAACAAAACCGAAGACTTAATTGAGAACAAGGTTGCTTCCATCTATTCCGGCGAAGAAAATTACTTTTTCAATAACGGTAGTTTTACCACACAAGGTATTGATTTAGGTATTCAGGGAAGAGTAATCTCAGGTAAAGTTAAATGGGACCTGGGGCTTAATATCGGCAGTTACATAACAGAAGTAACCGCATTACACAACAACAGTTTAGAAACAGAATTATACGGAGCCACTGTTTTAACACAAGTAGGACAGCCAATTGGCGTTTTCTACGGCTATGAAACCAATGGAGTTTATGCAACATCAGAAGCAGCTGCAAACTCTAAATTGGGCAACTACCTGCCAAATACCGACATCGTTCCTTTTGAAGCTGGTGATGTAATCTTTGTTGATCATCACAAAGACAATATTGAAGGAGAATCATATACCAGTATAATTGACGAAAATGACAGAGTTGTTATTGGAGATCCTGCTCCTGACTTCTTTGGTGAGGTTAATACACGTGTTAATTACAAAGGTGTCACATTAATTGCCAACGTTGGATTTTCATATGGTAATGATGTATTTAATGCCATGCGTTATCAGTTGGAATCGATGGGAACTTATAACAATCAAACCAATGCTGTCCGAAACAGATGGCGCACAGAAGGTCAGGTTACTGATATTCCTAAGGCTACTTATGGTGATCCTATGATGAACAGTCGTTTCTCTGATCGTTGGATTGAAGATGGTTCATACATTCGTCTGCGCAATATTACAATAAGCTACAAATTGCCTATTCGAACCAGTTTTATGGAATTGCCTGAAGTATATGTAACAGGTAACAACCTTCTTACATTCACAAAATACAAAGGATTAGACCCTGATTTTAGTATGAGTAATTCTACTCTTACCAGAGGAATTGATATGGGTCTGCCACCACAAAGTAAAGCTATTCTACTGGGTATTAAACTGAAACTATAATCAACGTGCAAACAATGATGATCATGAAAAAAAATCATTTAATATATACTCTCTTTCTTGTATTAATCGCTTTTACAACTGCATGCGACGATATTCTGGAAGTAGATAATCTGGATGTTCTTAAAGACAGTAATCATTACAAAACAATTAATGATGCTAACAGTGCCGTTTTGGGAGCTTATGCCCTGTTTCAGGATTTGGCGCCTCAACTGGTAGTACTGAATGAATTAAGAGCCGATCTGATGGATATTACTTACAATGCTGATCATTACCTGGAGGAAGTAAGTAAACACTCTACAACTTCAGATAATCCATGGACAGATCCACGACCTTTCTATAAGGTTATCAATAACTGTAATGATGTAATGCAGAATCTTACAGTGATGTACGAAAGTTCTAAAATTACCCGTGAGCAGTATAATCAGCGTTACAGCGATATGGGTGCTTTAAGAACCTATGTATATTTCCAGTTGATTATTCATTATGGTAAAGCACCTTATATTACCAAGCCAATTGAAAGCATGGATGACATATCAAAAATCAACACATCTGAAGCACCGGTGCTGGAGATTGAAGAAATGTTAGCAACACTACTTTCTTTTATGGAAGGGCTTCCATACACCGATTTATACACCGACACAGATATCAACACAAGTTTTGATGGATTTAGCACACAGATTTCTTTCATTGATAAGGAATATCTTTTAGGTGAGCTAAACCTTTGGAATGGTAATTACCTGGCTGCAGCCAGCTACTTCAAAAACATAATGGAACGTTCAGCCGGAGACTTTGATAAGTACAAAATACCCACTGACTTTTTTACTTTCTCTGACTACCACAGCCGCTATGTTCGTTATTATGAAAATGATATTGAAAGTGCTGTAAATAATTGGGCTACTTTGTTCTCAACTTATGGTACCAGCGACTATTATGGCGAGTGGATTTGGGTGATGTATTATCATTATGCATATGAACCATCTCCTTTTTATGAACTTTTCTCTAAAGAACAAGGAAACTATTACCTTAAACCATCTGCCGCTGCCATTAATAACTGGAATAGTCAGATGCAAGACAATGGATTTGTCGGAGACTTCAGAGGTAATATAGAAGATTTCAATGGCAATACAGGTTCTTACAAATTAGTTGGAAACGATCCGGTTATTACCAAATACATATCAGATCTTGACGAAAATAATCCACTTGAGAAGGCCGGCAAATGGTATTTATGGCGTGCAACATCATTACACTTGCGTTATAGTGAAGCAGCCAACCGTGATGGAAAACATAAAGTTGCCTACGCTTTAATGAACAAAGGTATTGCTTCTGCTTATGCATACCCTGGAGATAAAAATGATGTGGTAGGAACCTTTAACTGGGAACAAACACAACTTCCATATCCATACGACTTTGATGCACGAAGTACTAATAACCTTCAGGTACCACCAGTACACAGAGGTTTGTGGTACAGAAATGTTGGAGTTCGCGACAGAGTTAGTCTTCAAAGCTATACCGTACCTACTGATCAGGACTCACTTCTATACATCGAAGACAAGATATTGGAAGAAAATGCATTGGAGCTTGCTTTCGAAGGTTCACGTTGGGGCGATTTAGTTCGTATGTCAATCCGTCGTGGAGATAATACCCTTCTGGCTGAAAAAGTTGCTCAAAAATTTGAAAAAGCGGGTGATGCAGGAACAGCAAATCAATTGCGTGCTTTGTTAGCTAACCGTGAAAACTGGTGGTTACCGCTCACTGATAACGAAGAATAATTTATAGCAAAGGCTATATTGACTTAATACATATTATTATTCAACTAATTTCATTTATTATGAAGAAGATCTATCTTAAACAATTAAAAACATGGACCTTATCAGCTGCCATGTTATTAACAACATCCGGGTTAATGGCCCAAGAACCAGTTGACCTTACTTGGAATGGTAGTATTAGTTCTGATGCTAGTGAAACCCAGAACTGGTCACCTGAAGGTAATATGGCTGGAAATAACCTTATTTTCAAAAATACCAGCTATTATACAAACGCATGTGTTATTACAGGAACTGAAACCATCGATGTTAATATTTTTAACATGGATGCATGGTCAGAAACGGTTAATGAAACTTATATTCCAGTTGGTGAGGTTACAATCAACATGTCTCAGGGAGCAACTTTTAGAGTTAATGCTGAATCCGTAAGCGGCACAGGTGATTATACTGGAGGTATTTTAAATATTACTGGTGGTGAAGGAAACTTCCACTATGCTCCTAACAGGAACTTCTATATTGACAATAATGAAACAGTTGTAAATATAGATTGTGATACTGTTACATTCAGACATTGGGTTGGTTTAGGTGATAGAAATGGGACAAAAGGTGGTCAATTGAATATCACAGGTCATTCTTATGTTACTATGGGTAGTCTTGACCGTATCCCTTTAAACTTAGGAAGAGTTCATTTATACCTTGCAGATGAGGCTCAAATATATGTTAATGGTGATATTGTAACATGGATTGAAGAAAGAATTGCAACTGGCAGTATTGGAACAACTGAGGATAAGGATGTTGTGGCAGATTATGATAATTTCACTAATAAAACTCATATTTATCTTCGTGACAAAACTGCTTTTGTTATTGAACCTATTACAAAACAATTACTATCTGCCGGTGAAGTTGGTGACTCTGTATATGTTATACAAAACGATGGCTATAGTAATATGGCCTCCATAGAGTGGGTGTATGGTACAGAAGATGGTAGCTATACTATGAGTTTTGATCCTGCTCAAATAAATAATTATATAAAACCAATATTTCCTAATTCTGGCAATTACTTTATGGCTCTTAAAGGAATAGATGGTGATGGAGTAATACATTATTCTAATAGTGTGGAGTTTGACATTTCAAGTAATAAAGTAAGTGTTTCTCCTGCTGTTGTTCAATACCTTAGAGTAACTCAAATGTCTGGCATGGTAACAATAACTGAAACAGAAACAGCTACCAGTAGAGAATGGAAATATTCAACTACAACTGGAGGCCCATATGTTTCTTTTGATACTCCTATTACAGGTACTGAGTTTAACTATACTTTTACAGAAGTTGGTACTTATTTTGTTGTTTGCGAATCTCTGATTGGTAGTAATACAGAAAGAACAAAAGAATTACAATTCAATGTAAGTGAATGGAATGCTTCAGCTTTAAACATGACATTTGAAGGTACATATGACAATACTGCAAGAAATATATTTAATTATGATTACGCAGCGTACATTCACCAAAATGGTATAAATATTCCTACCGGTTTTGATGTAACAATAGATGGATTAAACAAAGATACCCTACGTAATATATGGATTGCTGCCAATGCTACATTAACATTGACTGGGACCTCAACTACTGACACTTTATGGTATCGTCCAAATAATGATTACGCAGGGGAAGGAGCTTATATCCTTGAAAAAGGTGTATTTGTATTAGGTAGTAGCACTTATATGCGTTTTTATAAAGAAACCTCAACCTTTACGGTTAAGAATGATGCAAAGGCTGTTATGGATGGATCATTCTTAATGGGGCCAAGCAATACCCCTGCTGTCGGTTCTCATATATATATTCAAGATGATGCAGTTGTACTTTTTAATACATTACCTGGACGAATTTCAGCTAATCAAGGTCATAGTGAATTCCATTTGGAAGGAAATGCAGAATATCATTTTGCAGGTGATGTGCGTAGTTCAATTGCAACCTGGTTAACAGGTACAGTTGTTGATGGAGTAATAACTTTCTATCCTAAATTTATTACACCTGAAGGATTTGAACCTCAAATGATTTATGACGAAGTACAAAATCTTACAATTGTTTCTGTTCGTGCTCTTTCTGCATTCGGTATTGAGCAAACTAAATCTCAAATTGTTAGCAAAAATCAATTAACAAATTCATTGTCTCTACTAAATGCTACTGGATACGATAGCTATGAATGGATGTGGTCAACAGGACCTAGTGGTCCATTCCAAAGCTTCGATCCTGCTATTACTGGTGAAACTGCTCAAGTATCATTTAGTGAAGCTGGTACATACTATGTTGTATGTTATGCCACTACTGGTACAACCACCGACAGGTCAAATAATGTAGTACCAGTAAAGGTTTATGATATTGCTGTAAGTCCAGCTGCGACACAATACATTGACTTTTATCCAAATGATAATAACGGAACTGAACTTTCTTATACCTTACCTGATGGAGCAACTGCTGTTCAGTGGAAATATTCAACAACATCTGGCGGACCATATAATGAATTCTTCCCTGTTCAGGAAACATCATCTACATTTACACCATATGACCTTGATGAAGGAAGCTACTATGTTGTATTCGAAGCTTATGTTTTAGATGATGATGGTGCTTCTGTTTACTTAACTAGTAACGAAGTGGCTATTATGGTAGGTGTAACTGCAATTGGTGATAATAAAGCTGCAAAAGTAAGCTTGTATCCTAACCCATCAGATGGTAATTTCTTCATCGATGTTGAAGAAGGAGAAGGTAGTACTATTGAAGTAATTAATGCTGCCGGTGCAACCGTATCAAGCCAGGTTGTAAGCGGAGCAGGTAAAGTTCCTGTTTCTGTTTCTACTAAAGGTTTATACCTAGTAAAAGTTACAACTGGTAATAGTGTAACTGTTAAACGAGTAATTGTTAAATAATTTAATTCAAAAAGGAAAGCTCATGAATGAGCTTTCCTTTTTCACCCTTAAACAAATACCTTATAAAATACTTATTTATTACAACCAACCTTTTATTTTAACCTAATTAATAACCTAACAATGAAGATTATGCCTTGAAGAAAGGCATTAATGCGTTAAAGACATTTACAGGAAAGAAGACAACCTTATTATATTAAACTGATCATTAATAAACCCAAAATATAACAGAAGTAATTTCTGCCCTTATACAAATCGAGTATTCTCATTGCTTATGAAAATAAAAACTTTACATATGAAAAATCTAAAACTCCTGATTCAGACTGTCATGATGATAATTGCATTCGGTCTGTATCAGAACACAAGTGCGCAGCGTAAGATGGAGGTGCTGGACAGAGGTGTACTTGCTATTGAATCCGGAAGCAACATTTATGTTGGTTGGCGAATATCGGCAACTGAACTTAGAAATGTTGCATTTAATGTTTACCGCGATGGAACAAAAATAAACTCAACTCCAATCACTGGAGCATCCAACTATCTGGATACATCTGGCAGCTCTGCTGCAATGTATTCTGTTTCTGCAATAATTGATGGAATAGAACAACCTGTATCTGATGAAGTACCTGTTTGGACAAGTCAATACCTGGATATTCCAATAAATGAAACGTATGGAGCCATTGATAAATACGAATTAAATGATGCCTCAGTCGGTGATTTGGATGGTGACGGACAATATGAAGTGATCATTAAAAGAGTTGCTGCTGATCAAAGTGTCGGTGCTACCTATTTTAATTTAATCGAAGCATACAAACTGGATGGAACCTATCTGTGGACAATCGATATGGGTCCGAATATCAATGATAAAACAGAATTAAACTTTTTAGTTTATGATTTTGACGGTGATGGAAAAGCTGAGGTTGCAACACGAACATCCGATGGTTTTACCGATGGTACCGGAACTTATGTTGGAGACCGTGATGGAGATGGAACCATTAACTACCGGTATTCATTAGTTGATAATTCAGGAACACTATACAGAACCGAAGGACCTGACTATGTTTCAATTTTCGAAGGTGCAACCGGAAAAGAACTGGCATGGGATTATTATATTGAGTTAGATCCAATCTCACAATGGGGAACACCAGGTATGCACCTTGCACAGTATGCTCACCGTGCCAATAAGTGTATGTGGACCGTTGCCTATCTGGATGGTAAAAAACCCAGTATGGTTAATGGTCGCGGTATCTATCACCGTATAAAAATGGAAGCCTGGGATTGGGATGGTACCAATTTAACCAAGAGATGGGCTTTTGACAGTGATCCCGGTGGAGTTGCCACTTCGTACACAGGACAAGGAAACCATAATTTAAGTTGCGGTGATGTTGACAACGATGGCTGTGATGAGATTGTATATGGTGCTATGGTTGTTAACAATGATGGTTCTGGTCTTTACTCAACCGGTTTTGGACACGGTGATGCTCTTCATGTCAGTGATATGGATCCTGATCGACCTGGTTTGGAAACATGGCAATGCCTGGAAGGTTCAGAATATTGGGGAGTTACTCTAAGAAGTTCAGCTGATGGCGAGTTGCATATTCGTTACAGATCAAACCGTGACTGTGGACGATGTGCTGCAGGTGATATAAATCCTGATTATGATGGTTGGGAAGTATGGGGAGCAACTGAAAGTCCAATGTACAATGTTGATGGGGAAGTTGTTGGTGCAAACAATGTACCAATGAATTACATGATATGGTGGGATGGAGATCTAAGCCGTGAATTCATGGATTATTCTTCTTTCTCTTCAGAAATAGGATATGGAACACCTCAAATATCAAAATATAATCCTTCTACTCTTGATAACTACGCTGTACTTACAGCCACAGGAATGGCAACAGTTAATCATTCCAAAGGAAATCCTTGTTTACAAGCTGATGTTATCGGTGACTGGCGTGAAGAAATGATTGTTAGAAGCATTGACAATTCAAAATTAAGAATTTATACTTCTACTGATGTAACGGATTTCCGCATGCCTACATTAATGCACGAACCTCAATATAGGATAGCTGTAGCATGGCAGAATAACTCATACAATCAACCACCTCACACAGGAATCTATCTGGGAAATGAAACTGAAGAGGCTGTTCCCTACCCTATCATTAATGATAAAATAGCATGGGTTTCGGGACCCGACTGGGGAAGTGGTTCTTCATCATGGAATGACGAAGATGGCAACTCAATATCTTATTCTGATGGAGCTAATGTTTTGTTCGATTACAATGGGAATAACACAAGTTCTGTAAATATTACCAATACCGTATCGCCACGCAGTGTCACTGTTTTCTCTCAGAATGACTATACTTTTGAAGGAACAGGTAAATTATCTGGGGATATGGAATTAATAAAGGCTGGTACCGGCACCTTAATTCTTAACTCAAACCATGATTATACAGGGACAACCAAATTATACAATGGTAAATTAATCATCAATCAGGCTATTACTGGTAGCAAAGCAGAAGTTGGTATGTTTGGCGAATTACTTTTGAATGGAACCATTGGTAATGGAGTTACGGTAATGTCCAGAGGAAAATTAAAAATTGGCTCAACCGAAGGTATTGTTGGCAATGGAGTTATACAAAATGGCCTGACCCTCAATGAAGGATCAAAAACGTATTTTGATTTAACAATGGATCCGGTTGGTACAAATGATGCAATTTCGTTGTCAGGTGATCTGACCATTGAAGGAATCTGTAATTTCTATTTTAATCGTCTGGAAGGATCTCTTGATCCCGGATCATATGACTTAATAACTTTTGATGGAACATTTAATGGTTCAGTAGACGATATTCAAATATTAAATATAAATGATGTTGCATGTCAGTTAGTGGTTGCCGATGGAAAGTTAACATTAGAAGTATTGGAGGTTCGTGAAGCAACCGACATCATCTGGACTGGCGGTACCAGCAACATTTGGGATTTTGCAGGAGCTTATAACTGGCTAAACAGCGATGTTGATGATTGGTTTTTAGGTAATGATAATGTTACTTTTAATGATGATGCCACACGCACAACTGTTAATATCACAGAGATTGTTCCTATTGGTAGCATGGTTGTCAATGCCAGTTCCAACTTCACTTTTGATGGTGAAGGCATGATTTCCGGTACAGGTGGCCTAACCAAGTCTGGATTTGGTCAGCTTAAAATCAATAATGTAAATGATTTTACCGGACCGGTATCATTGAATGGAGGCTTGGTTCAGGTGAGTTACATTTCGAACAGTGGAATGAATGGCCCCTTGGGTGCAGCTACAGGTGAAGCTGAAAATTTCACCATAAATGGTTCGTTACTTTATTTATCAGATGCCTCTTTTACAACTAACCGCGACATTACCATCGGAGCAAATGATGCAACAATATATACAAGTACTGGTATCACAATGACGATGGATGGATCATTCGCTGGAGAAGGAGAATTGATAAAAGATGGAACAGGAACATTATCTTTATCTGAAACTGGCACACATGCAGGTACAGTTATCAACAGTGGTAGTGTTTTGTTAAACTCCGAAACAGCTGAGATCAGTGGTTTAGGTTCTTCGGTCACTCTAAAAAATGCCACCTTGAAAATGTTTAATAGTGCTGGTTCTTATAGTAATATATATTGGGACTTAATAGTACCGAATGGTTTTTCTGCCACATTAAACCTCGATAGCAGATGTTCAATGTTTGGTAGCCTAACAGGAGATGGAACACTTAACCTGGATATCCCTTATATAAGATCAGAATTATTTGGTGACTGGTCAGCTTTTACCGGACAAATTAATGCCACCACAACAAACGATGGTTGGTTAATTCTGGGTAATATAAATGGTTATGCCAATGCTGCCATTGATTTGGGTGATAATATTTTTGCAGTGTATCGCAACAGTAATGATGATATTATTGAGATAGGTGAATTAACGGGAAGCTCAAGTTCTAAATTAGGTTCAGGAGGTGAAGGTTCAAATACAATCACCTGGAAGATTGGTGGTTTAGGAACTTCCGTAGAATTTAATGGAGTCATCAATAATACACAATTCAAAAATTCAGGATCTCAAACTGCCATCATTAAAACAGGTGGTGGACGCTGGACCTTAACAGGAAATAATACCTATACAGGAGGAACAGTAATTGAAAGAGGATCTGTCATTGCAGCAAATAGCTTTGGAAGTGCTACCGGTACAGGAGCCATTGAAGTAATGACTAACGCATCACTGGCTGGTACCGGAAGTGTGGCAGGTGCTGTAACACTTAACAACAGAGGCTATCTGTTGCCTGGATTATCGACACAAATTGGAACCTTAACACTAAACAGTGATTTAACTATTCTTGATGGAGGAAGGTATTACATTAAAGTAGATGCATCTACTGTTTCAAACGACAAGGTCGTAGTTAATGGTACAGCTGTATTAAACGGTACTCTTTATATGACATTAACCAATGGAGCCTTTGCCAATGGTCAATCCTTTAATGTATTGGATGCAAATGCCATCACCGGCTCTTTTACAGCAATTAGTCCAACATCACCAGGCACAGGCTTATATTGGGATACAACTAATTTATATACAACAGGTATCATAGCTGTAACCGATACACCTACGGGAATCTTTGATGCTGATTATTCAGGAGTTCATATTTACCCGAATCCATCAGATGATAATTTCAACATTGATCTTTCTGACATTCAAGGCAAAGGTTTAATCTCAATTGAAAACCTGGAAGGTTCAGTTGTCTTAAATGATGTAATAGAAGGCGGAAGTGTTGTTACATGGTCATTAGGACATTTACCAACAGGAGTTTACCTGGTTAAAATACAGATTAACAACGAATACTATATTAATAAAATAATTGTTTCATAGATACTTATCTCCTTTGATCAAATTATTGATCAAAGGAGATTGCATTGCAATTTAAATCCTTTATGAAAAAATTCTACACATATTTCTGCACAGCATTACTGTGGGCTATGCTACCTTTCTTGTCAATTGCACAACGACAAATAGAGAATCTGGATCGTGGAGTTGTTGCTGTCAGAACGAGTACCAGTGAAGTTTTTATTAGTTGGCGATGGTTGGGTACTGAAGATGAAAATATTTCATTTAACATCTATCGCGACGATACCAAAATAAACACCACTCCTATTACCCAAACTACAAATTTTGTTGATAATTCATCAGCTGTTGCCCAATATTCAGTAGCTGCAGTAATTGATGATGTTGAACAGGCTAAGTCAACTCCGGTTGATATCTGGGATAACCAATACCTCGAAGTTAATTTGAATCGTCCATCAGGAGGAACAACACCTGATGGTGTATCCTATACATATTCTCCCAACGATTGTAGTGTGGGTGATTTGGATGGTGATGGTCAGTACGAGATTATCGTAAAATGGGATCCATCCAACTCAAAAGACAATTCACAATCGGGATACACTGGAAATGTTTTTCTCGATGCTTACAAATTTGATGGAACACAATTGTGGAGAATTGATTTGGGTATCAACATAAGAGCAGGTGCTCACTATACTCAGTTTTTGGTTTACGATTTTGATGGTGATGGCATTGCTGAACTTGCATGTAAAACTGCTCCGGGTACAAAGGATAACTCCGGTAATTATATAAATACAGGGCCGGCTGCATCGGCTGATCATTCAGCTGATTACAGAAATACAGGAGGCTATATTTTGTCAGGTCCCGAATACCTTACTGTTTTTAGTGGAGAA
This sequence comes from Carboxylicivirga caseinilyticus, assembly GCF_050589785.1. NCBI lineage: Bacteria > Pseudomonadati > Bacteroidota > Bacteroidia > Marinilabiliales > Marinilabiliaceae > Carboxylicivirga > Carboxylicivirga caseinilyticus. The sequence continues at coordinate 86,203 of NZ_JBNGOX010000004.1, forward strand.
AACGGATACGAAATGGCAACTGTTTATTACACTCCGGCAAGAGGTAGTGTAAGCAGCTGGGGTGATAGTTATGGAAACAGGGTTGACCGATTTTTAGCCTGTGTAGCTTATTTGGATGGAGAACATCCAAGTTTGGTAATGACTCGTGGATATTATACCCGTTCAGTTCTGTCAGCATGGGATTGGAATGGAACAGAATTAACTCAACGATGGATTTTCGATAGTAACGATTCTGGTAACAGTGCATATTACGGACAAGGAAATCATAACTTAAGTGTCGCTGATGTTGATCAGGATGGTAAAGATGAAATAATATACGGTTCATGTACCATCAACGATGATGGTACAGGCCTTTATTCAACTGGTTTAGGACATGGTGATGCCTTACATGTTTCTGATATGGATCCTGATCGTCCTGGTCTGGAAGTCTTTATGCCTCACGAAGAAGCTGGTAATGGAATGACCTATCGTGATGCTGCCACAGGAGAAGTTCTTTGGCAGATAAAAGCCCCTGGCGAAGATGTAGGTCGTGGTGTTGCAGGTGATATCAGCCCGGATTACAGAGGCTATGAACGTTGGTCTTCAACAGGAGATGGAGCTTACAGTATTGACGGAGATTTGATTGGTGGAAAAACCGCTATGAATTTTCTTATCTGGTGGGATGATGATCTGACAAGAGAACTATTGGATGGTACAAATATCAGCAAGTACAATGTTGGCACCTTACTTACAGCATTTAATTGTAGTTCTAATAACTCAACCAAAGCAACACCAAATCTGTCAGGCGATATTTTGGGTGACTGGCGCGAAGAAGTTATTTTCAGAACAACAGACAATACAAAACTTAGAATTTATACAACTACCAATGAAACTTCATACCGTTTCAGAACATTAATGCACGATCCTCAGTATCGTTTGGCTATTGCATGGCAAAATGTTGGGTATAACCAACCACCACATCCCGGATTCTTTCTGGGTACAGATATGGATACTCCTCCCCTGGCTCCTATTGCTCAGGCAAAATTAAAATGGGATGGTTCAGCAGGATTCAACTGGGATGTGAACGCCTCATCTAACTGGAAATTAGCCAATGGTACTACATCGGTATTTAATAATGATGATGATGTTATATTCTCGATATCGGGCAATAACACATCAGCTGTTTTAATTAACGAAACTGTAAGTCCATCAAAAGTGACAGTTATCAACCCTAATGATTATACCTTTAGTGGAACAGGTGGGTTAAGCGGTTCGATGGATTTAATAAAAAGTGGAGCCGGTTCATTGGTTATAAATACCGCAAATAATTACACTGGTAAAACATTGGTTTCTGAAGGACTTTTACAAGTTAATGGAAACATAGCAACAAGTGAAACAACCATTGAAGGCAAAGGTGAAATAACAGGTAATGGAACAACTGGAAGTCTTAACCTTTTATCCGGAGCAAAAATCTGGGTAGGTGATTACACTCAGGCTTCATCTACTCAAATAAATGGAAACCTTCTGGCTAGTGACAATACCAGCTTTGAATTTGATTTAAGCGATGATCCAACAGGAACAACAAAATCAAACGATCAGATTATTATTGATGGTGATTTATCCCTGGGCGAGAATATAACTTTTAATGTAAGTAAACCGGATGGTAAATTAAGTGATGGTACCTATACACTTCTTTCGTTTACAGGATCGTTTACAGGATCGGTAGATAATATATCACTTGTTGGAATCAGAGAATTGGTGACAAGCGTTGAATTATCCGGTCAGTCGATTGTACTTATTACAACCTTAGTTCGCGACCCCGCCTCAATTGTTTGGGATGGAACAACCAATAACAGCTGGGACTACCTCAATAATACCAATTGGTTGAACAATGGTGTAAGCGATTTCTTTACTTATGGTGATTATGTATTGTTTGATGACAGTGGAAATACAACTGTTAATGTCGCAGATGATGTACCTATCGGAGGTATGGAAGTGAGTGCTTCTACTACCTACAAATTTACAGGAACAGGAACCATCAGTGGCACTGGAGGTTTATTGAAATCCGGAACCGGATATTTAATAATGAATGAAGCAAACACATTTACAGGTAATGTAGAATTACGAGCTGGCTTAACCAGTGTTACCAACTTAAGTAACATTGGAAGTCCGGGTAGTTTGGGTAGTGGAAGTAATGATCCTGCCAGTATCTACCTTAACGGCGGAAGTATTTATTATACAGGAGACCAAAGTACTACCAACCGGGGCATTACCATTGGTGAAAGTAATGGAGATTTTTATACAGTCGGTAGTTCAGAGGTATCCCTTGATGGTGTAATAACAGGAACCGGGAACTTTACAAAAAGAGGTACTGGTAAACTTAACCTTTCGGCTGCCAATACAATAAGTGGACCTGTTACATTAACCGAAGGTACCATTGCACTAACATCAGAAAACGCCAATTCTTATGGTCTGGGAACAGATAAGGTGATAATAAAAGATGCTACCTTAAACATGTTTAACAGTACCGGTACTTACAGCAATATTTATTGGGATTTAGAAGTTCCTGCCGGATATACCGCCACCATCAATATGGATGGACGTTGCGAACATTATGGTGATGCTACCGGAGAGGGAACACTTAACCTCGTTCTTCCTTTCTCACGTGTTCATCTGAATGGAGACTGGTCAGCTTATGCTGGACAGATTAATGCAAGTGCTTCCCCTATTTCAGTCTATGGTAACTGGTTCGTTGTTGGAAACAGCACCGGTTTCCCTAATGCTTCTGTCTATCTGGACAATGACGTTTTTGCCGTTTACAAAAACAGTTCTGATGCTACAATTGAAATTGGTGAATTAACAGGTTCAAGCTCATCTGTATTAGGATCTGGTGGACAAGGAGCCAACACAATTACTTGGAAAATTGGTGGTAAAAGAACTTCGGTTGCTTTTGATGGAAAAATCTCAAATGATCAGTATAAAAACACCGGCTCACAAACTGCCATTATTAAAACTGGTTCAGGAAGATGGACACTTACTAATGCCAACACATATACCGGTGGTACTGTTATCGAACAAGGAACCATTATTGCAGCTAATACTTCAGGCAGTGCAACAGGTACTGGCCCTGTCACAGTTTATACAAATTCAAGTCTGGCCGGAACAGGCTATGTTTCCGGAGCTGTCACAGTAAATAACAGGGCTTACATTATGCCTGGAATAAGCCCTGCATATGGTAATTTAACGATTAATAATAACCTTACGTTTTTAACAGGAGCCCGTTTATACATTAAAACGGATGCAACTGCTGGTATATGCGATAAGGTTACTGTTAACGGAACTTACACAATTGCAGGAACCTTATACATGGTTTTAAATAATGGAAGCTTTGCAAATGGTCAATCATATCAGGTATTGGATGCATCATCCGTTTCCGGATCATTCGATGCCATAAGTCCATCTTCACCTGGAGATGGATTATATTGGGATACTTCAGAATTATATACTAACGGAATTATTAAGGTAACAAATGTTGCAACGGCAATTACACCTGTTGAGGCAAATGATAACATTCGCATTTATCCAAATCCTGTAGAAGATCTACTTTATATAGAAGTTTTGGATAATAACATTCCTGCAAAGATTGAAATAAGGGATGTATCAGGCAGGACTATTAAACATCTAGTTGGTAATAATGGAAGTAATTACAAGATTGATTTCAGCAATCATAACAAGGGAATTTATTTTGTCATTATTACTGTAAACGAGCAATTATTAATAAAGAAAATAGTTAAAGAATAAGCAGATAGTATGTTTCACAGGCATGAGATTAACAGTTTCTTTTATTTCATGTATGACTATTTAAAGATTGAAATAAACAGTATTGAATACAACAATTAAATCATATTTATGAATAACAAACAAAATAGGAAACTAATTCAATTAATTGCATTCCTGATGCTGTTACTCATTCTTATGGCCTGTGAAACAAAGACTGCAACAACACAATCTGCAAAGCCTAACATCATTTTTTTGATGGATGATCAGCATCGGCATGATGCTATAGGTATTGTAGATTCAACAATGTACACACCGGCACTTGACAAACTAGCTAAAGAAGGGATTCGTTTTACCCAGGCTGTTTGTCAGGCACCAATGTGTGTTGCCAGCCGAAATTCAATGATGTTCGGAATGTATCCGAACCAGGTTGGTATCGTAAGAAATGAACACGGATTAAGAGATTCTTTATTGCCTGCAAAAACACTGGCACAGTTATTTCAGGATGCAGGCTATGAAACAGCTGGTTTTGGAAAAACCCATTGGGGAACCAGTTCTCAACCATTTATTCCGTCAACCCGTGGTTTTGAAACTCGTTATATTGGTGAATGTCGCGAAGAAGGAGCCGTTATGATGATTGACGTTGCTCCTGATCGTAAAGAAAGATACAACGAAGAAGTTAAAGAGTACGGAGGTGGCGAAGAAAAACCATTAGGATATATAGGTAGAACCAGTGGAATCGCTGAAGGTGACCATCGTGATGGCTGGGTGTTCGAGCAATGTTTGAATTACATTAATAATCGACAGGACGAAAGACCGCTTTTCCTGTATTTATCATTTTTAAAACCACATGCCGGACATAATGTCCCTGAAGGATACGAATCTCATTACGATCTTGAAAACACTGAATATGCAGAACAACCTTTCTGGGATGAAGATCACTCAGAACATGCATTTGGGGTAAACAGAAGAGATATGTATATCAACTTCTGGAAAGATGCAACAGAAGAACAGTGGAAAGAAATGACCTTGCGATACAAAGCTAACTGCTCATGGACTGACCATATGTTTAAGCGAACTCTGGCTGCCCTCGATGAGAAAAACCTTTTAGATAATGCAATCATTATCTATGTTTCAGATCATGGCGAGATGCTGGGTGAGCGCTATTATCGATTTAATAAGTATTGCCTTTACGAATCAAGTGTAAGGGTTCCGTTTATAATCTCAGGAAAAGCACTCCCAAAAGAATTAATGGGCAAAGAAGATAGTCGTAATGCAGAACTGATTGATGTTCTTCCAACCCTACTTTCAGCTGCTAACATTGAAATACCTCAAAGTGCAATGGGAATAAACCTGCTCGACACAAATACAAGCCGACAAGGAAGTTTTTGTGCACTGCACGAAAAGAAAGATCAGGCAGCGTTTATGTGGCGAAATGCACAACATAAACTCATATTGGTGATGAACCGGAAAAGTAATTTAAGCGAATACAATAAGGATGATATCATTGATGGTGAGTTTTACGATCTGGAAAATGATCCACAGGAATGGAATAATAAATATCATTCATCCGAAAGTGATCCAATAATGACTAGAATGAAGGATGAATTGCTGAATCACTTAAAATCACAGGTTAAAAGCAAAATATAATCAGAGAAATAACACAAATTAATCAAATTATATAACAAAAGTTACATAAGCACTAAAACCAATAATACTGTAATTACATTGAATGCCGGATTATAAAACAGGGTAGCAAAATTTAAAGGTCTTTGCACAATTTTCCATTTCGCTACAATTCATCGGCAAGTATTTTTACATTAAAATAAATGAGCATTGCTCATACTGAATTTGACAAAAACTATGAAAAGATCTACAGGAATATTATTCATTTTATTAATCTCATTAACCCTTCTTCCCATTGAATTGGGAGCTCAAAAAAAGGGATCTAAGAAGGTTGAATTAAACGATTCAAATACTCCACTTCATCTGTTACAACCCGATTATTCATTTAATTACCATGTGCCAACCATTAATGAAGTGGCTGGTAAAATGGATGGGATCCTGCAATATCTTTCAAACTCAACGCCACCTGCTATCATCAATAAGCAAACCAATAGTATTGTTACCGATTACTCAACGATTGATCGTAATTGTGAATTACAAAAAGGTGATTTCAGGTTAACTTCATACGAATGGGGCGTTACCTATGCAGCAATGCTGAAAATGAACCAGGCTACAGATAATCCTCAGTATTTAAAATATGTTACAGACCGATTGGATTTTCTGGCTGAAGTATCACCATACTTTTCAAATATCCTGGATGAAACAGGGATCATTGATCCTTTAATGAATAAAGTTGTCAATCCTCATGCATTGGACGATGCCGGTGCCATGTGTGCTGCGGTTATCAAAACAGGCCGTCAAACCGGGAATCTTAAAAGCTATCAACCAATGATTGACCGATACATAGACTATATCATGTATCATCAACAACGATTATACGATGGCACTTTCGCCCGCAATCGTCCTTTACACAACGCAGTATGGACGGATGATATGTTTATGAGTATTCCGGCTTTACTGCAAAAAGCACCTTTCGATACCGACCTTGATTTTAACGGAGAGGCTGTAAAACAGATAAAGCTTTTTAAAGAAAAAATGTGGGTGCCTGAAAAAGGCCTCTTCCGCCATGGATGGGTGGAAGGACAAAATCCTCAGCCAGACTTTTTCTGGGCCAGAGCAAACGGATGGGCCTTACTTACCCTGTGTGAAGCTTTGGATATGCTACCTCGCAGTCATCCAGAATATTCAAATATTTTAGAACTCTACCAGACGCATATTCATTCAATTGTTAGCTACCAGTCAGCTAATGGATTATGGCATCAACTAATTGACAAAAACGATAGTTACCTTGAAACATCGGCTACAGCCATATATGTTTATGCCTTGGCACATGGTATTAATAAAGGTTGGATCAGTGCAACCCTGTACGGACCTGCCACCATCCTGGGCTGGAATGCGTTAAATGAGAAAATTACAGATGATGGTAAAGTAGAAGGAACCTGTGTAGGCACCGGAATGGGTTTTGATGCTGCTTTTTATTATCACCGACCAGTAAGCAGTTATGCTGCTCATGGCTATGGTCCGGCACTATTAGCTGGTGCTGAAATTATTGAATTATTAAAGAACTGGCATCCAAAGATGAACGACAGTGCTGTTCATTTTTATAAAATAGCTCAGAATCACAACGAGCCAATCTTTGAAGTGCAGGATCCATCACGCCCTCCATATATGAGAGCAGGAAGCACAAGAAAAGTCAAAAATCCAGTATTATTTATAATTGGTGATTCTACAGTTAAAAATGGCAGTGGTAAAGGAGATCGTGGTCAATGGGGCTGGGGAAGTTTCTTTGACAAGTTTGTAGATACGACAAAAATCTCTGTTGAGAACCATGCTCTTGGCGGAAGAAGCAGCCGCTCGTTCTTAATGGAAGGACTTTGGCAAAAAGTTCTAAAGGGACTTCAACCTGGCGATTATCTGATTATTCAGTTTGGGCACAATGATGGAGGCCCATTGAATACAGGTCGCGCGAGAGCCTCTCTTCACAGTGCCGGTGATGAATCAGAAACGGTTATCATGCAGCGCCATGGAGGACCTGAAACTGTTTATTCATTTGGTCATTATATAAAAACATACATCCGCCAGGCAAAAGCACAAGGTGTAAAAGTAATTGCCTTATCACACACTCCGGGTAACAGATGGACAGGTGACAAAATGAATCGTTGTACAGATACTTTTGCTGCATGGACTAAACAAGTAGCAGAAGAAGAAGGCGTTTGTTACATCGATCATAACAACCTGTGTGCAGAGCAATATGAAGCCATTGGTAAAGAAGCTACCAAACCCTATTACAAGGATAATGTACATACTTCATTCGATGGAGCTATGTTGCACGGCAGAACCTTGGCAAAAGCAATTTTAGATCTTGATCAATGTGATCTCAAAAACTATATAAAACCCGAGACACTAGTAACCAAGAAGAAAGTAGCGCCTAAACCACTATATCGCGACCCGGTATTTGATGGTGCTGCCGATCCTGAAGTGGTTTGGAATGAAAAAGAACAACGATGGTTTATGTTCTATACCAATAGAAGAGCCAATATGAAAAATCCGAATGGCGTTGATTGGGTACATGGCACTAAAATCAATATTGCTGAATCGTTGGATAACGGATTAACATGGGAATTCAGAGGATCGGCCAATATCAACTATGGCATTGATGAATATACCTACTGGGCTCCGGATATTGTTGAATTTGAAGGAAAATATCATATGTTCCTAACCATTGTTCCGGGTATATTTTCTGATTGGAGTCATCCCCGTCATATTGTGCATTTAACCAGTACAAATCTGTTAGATTGGGATTTTCAATCAAAATTGAATTTAACATCTGATAAAGTAATTGACGCAGGTGTTATTCAAAAACCGGATGGCACATGGCGAATGTTTTACAATAACGAAAAAGATGGAAAAACCATCTATTATGCCGACAGTCCTGACTTATACAAATGGGAAGACAAGGGTAAAATAATAGCCGAACGTGGTGAAGGCCCTAAAGTATTCCAATGGAAAGAGCATTATTTCATGGTGATTGATACATGGAGAGGTCTGGCCATCCATTCTTCTATTGATCTGGACAACTGGACTCGTCAACCCGATCATATCCTGCAAAAAGGCGGATCAGGTAAGGATGATGGCGTGCATGGTCAGCATTGTGATGTGATTGTCAGCAACAACAAAGCCTATATCTTTTACTTTACTCATCCGGGACGGATTGGGGATAAAGCCAAAGAAAACACATACGACACACGTCGCACTTCCATTCAGGTTGGAGAACTGGAATATAGTGATGGAAAAATCACCTGCGACCGGGATAAATCTATTGAAATCAATCTAATTCATCAATAATAATCAGCATCAGTCCAAAATAAATCCATTATGAAACCAAAATATCTACTAATTCTGCCACTTCTGCTTTTGATTTTTAGCTGCGAACAGGAAAAACCGGTTAGTGTGCTAATTGCCGGAGATTCAACGGCTCAATCGTACGACACGACTCAAACACTTATGCGTGGCTGGGCCCAAATGCTACCACTTTTTTTAGACAGCACCATAACTGTTAAGAATCATGCAAAAGCTGGAAGAAGCACTAAAACATTCATAGAGGAAGAAAGATGGGCTAAGCTGATTGAAGAAACTGAACCAGGTGACTATGTAATTATACAATTCGGTCATAACGATGCCTCTACCCGCCCCGAGCGCCATGCATCGCACGACCAATATCGTCAGAACCTGGTTAACATGATTAACGATGTTAAAGCAAAACAAGCCAATCCTATATTGGCAACTTCAATAGTAATGCGAACCTTTCAGGGCAGGGCTTTAGTTGATGATCGCTTACTTGCTTATCCTGTGATAACACGACAGGTGGCTGATTCATTAAACCTTCCTTTGCTTGATATCTATAGCCGAAGCCGTGATATGATAATCATGCTGGGTGATGAACCATCAAAAGAACTATACATGTGGATTGGTCCTGGTTTAGATAAAAAACGTCCGGATGGATCAGAAGATGACACTCATTTACAGGAAGCCGGAGCAACCGCTGTCGCTGAGTTGGCAGCTAAAGAAATAAAGAAACTTAATCTGAAAAATCTATCATCGCATGTGGTGTTACCTTAGAAAATATAAGCCTTTATTCTTCGGCTTAATACTTTCATTAGTTGCAGCATGTCAACCCGATGTTAAATGGCCGGAAGAATCTGTTACAACCAAGCCGGGTGCCAGATGGTGGTGGTTAGGTAGTGCTGTTGATGAAGCAAACCTGACTCATAACCTTGAAGCCTATTCCAAAGCCGGAATGGGAGCTCTTGAGATAACTCCCATTTACGGTGTTCAGGATAACGACGAAAATGACATCGATTTTCTGTCAGACAGATGGATGGAAGTGTATAAACACACTCAGGCTGAAGCCAAACGTTTGAACATGCAGATTGATATGAATACCGGCACCGGTTGGCCTTTTGGTGGCCCTCAGGTAAAACCCGTAGATGCTGCAACTAAATTAATTATTCAGGAGTACAGTGTAAAATCCGGTGAGTCTCTAAAAATCGACATACTGCCTGAAGACGCCAAACAAATAGAGCATGCACATCTGGCTTGTATCATGGCTTTTAATCAAAATAAGGAATCAGTTGATCTGACTCAAAAAGTTAAGGATGGACATCTTGATTGGACCTCTCCGGAAGGAAACTGGAAAGTAATTGCTTTATTTGAAGGAAACACCTTTCAACAGGTTAAAAGAGCTGCTCCGGGAGGTAAAGGTCTGGTGATCGATCATTTCTCAGCATCGGCACTACCTCATTATCTGCAACGATTCACCGATGCTTTTTCTAAAAGCAATGCCCCTGCCCCAGGATTCTTCTTCACCGATTCATATGAAGTATACCAGGCAGACTGGACCCCAGGACTTTTAAAAGCCTTTGAGAATAAGTATCAATATAAATTACAAGACTATCTTCCTTATTTTTTAAGTAACGAGAAGAATGATACCACAGCCCGCATTATTACTGATTATCGTGAGTTATTAAATGATTTACTGCTTAATAATTTCACCAAAAAATGGACTGGCTGGGCCCATGAGATGGGAGCTCAAACCCGCAGTCAGGCACATGGCTCGCCAGGTAACCTGATTGACATATACGCAGCTGTTGATGTACCTGAATGCGAAGGCTTTGGTTTGTCTGATTTTCATATTAAGGGCTTACGACACGATTCATTAACCCGTCATAACGATTCTGATTTATCGATGCTCAAATATGCCTCATCAGCAGCGCATATTGCAGGTAAACCATTTACTTCATCCGAGACATTTACATGGCTTACAGAGCACTTTCGTACTTCTCTTGCTCAATGCAAACCCGATCTGGATCTTATGTTTGTCTCAGGTGTTAATCGCATGTATTTTCATGGTACAACCTATAGCCCGCAAGAAGCAGAATGGCCGGGATGGAAATTTTATGCATCCATCGATATGAGTCCGACAAACCCTTTATGGGAAGATGCAAGCCCATTCTTTAAATACATCTCGCGATCACAAGCATTTCTGCAGATGGGTGAGCCGGATAACGATTTTTTAGTTTATCTGCCTGTTTATGATATGTGGCACGAACAAGATGGTCGTTTGCTGATGTTTGATATTCACAAGATGAATGAAAGAGCACCTGAGTTTATTGAAGTCATTCATCGAATTAGTAATGCCGGATATGACGTTGACTACATATCGGATAGCTTTATTAAAAGCACCGAAGTTAAGAATGGGGATTTGATGACTTCTGGTGGAGTCACTTATAAGGCTTTGATTGTTCCGGCTGCAAAAAAAATGCCGGTAGCAGTACTGCAACATCTGATTCAACTTGCAAAAGAAGGAGCCCAAATTATCTTTATGGATCATTATCCAAATGATGTTCCCGGATTTCATCAACTTGATGAGCGGCAAAAGAGCTTCCTGAATTACCTAAAAGAATTACCTGAGAGTACGTTTGGTAAAAGTGAAAAGTATGAATTTGGCAAGGGTTCAATCATTACGGGTTCTGATTTTGTTTCTACACTTGCCAAGACAGAAACAGCTTCTGAAGAACTAAAGAAAGAATACGGGCTATCCTATATTCGTCGTAAGAATACAAAAGGACACCATTATTTCATCAGTGCTTTAAAAGAAAGCTATACAGATGAATGGATTACCCTTGCAAAGCCGTTTCAGTCAGCATTGATATTTGACCCTCTTTCAGGTGAAATAGGGCAAGCTGCTATACGAGAGAAAAACGGATCAAAACAGGTACGTATCCAGTTGGAATCAGGTCAGTCTTTGATTCTGCAAACTTTCTCAAACGAATCACCTTCATGTAATTCATGGGCTTATGTTGATGAATATAAAACTCCATTTGTACTTAATAACAACTGGCAATTATCATTCACAAAAAGTATTCCTGAAATAACAGATACTTTTAAGTTGCCATCAGTTCAATCATGGACTATGCTTCCAGACGAGAATGCTTCAGTAGCCATGGCAAGGGGTAAGTACACCACCACATTCTCAGCGAATAAAGACATGGCAGACGACTGGATTCTGGATTTGGGTGATGTTCGTGAGACTGCCCGGGTATCCGTTAACGGAATTGTTGTTGACACCTTATGGTCAGTACCATATCATGTACACATCGGCTCATACCTTAAAGATGGATTGAATACCCTTGAAATAGAAGTAACCAATCTTCCTGCCAATTACATTTCAAAGTTGGACAGAGATGGTGTTAAATGGAGAAAATTCAAAGAGATTAACCTTGTAGACATCAAGTATTCAAGAAAACTCTACAATGATTGGGAAATTATGCCTTCCGGATTAAATAGCGAAGTGAAGTTGATTCCGGTGAACCTATCAAATTAATAAAACTTAATTGTTTTGATTATGAAGACTTTGTCAATTATATTACTACTTATAAATTTTCATCTGTGTCCCGGTGAAAGCGAAAAGGATTCCATACCTCATTTCGAATGGATGGAACAAGTAGGAGCTCAATCGTTTCCAACAAGTGATAAAGTTTTCAATGTAAAAAATTACGGAGCCGTTGGGGATGCCATTCAAATGAATACCACTGCAATCCAAAAAGCCATTGATGATGCAGTGACCTCAGGAGGAGGCATAGTTACTTTTGAACCAGGTATTTATCTTACAGGATCGTTGTTTATAGGCGATAATATTAATTTTCATATTCCCAAAGGTACCATGCTTATTGGCAGCCAGAATTTGAATGATTATAAGCAGATAGACACCAGGGTAGCTGGATTGGAAATGAAATGGCCGGCAGCTTTGGTAAATATTATTGGTAAAAAAAATGCTGCCATTACCGGTAATGGAACCATTCATGGTAAAGGAAAAGTTTTCTGGGATAAATATTGGGACATGCGACGTGAATATGAACCTAAAGGATTACGCTGGATTGTTGATTATGATTGCGAACGTCCAAGAGGGATTCTAATTTCAGACAGTGAAGATATAACTGTTGATGGTGTTGTTCTGTACCAACCTGGATTCTGGAGTTTGCACATTCTTTACTCAAGTCATGTTTCTGTTCGTAACATGATTATTAGTAATAACATTGAAGGCCACGGCCCAAGCACTGATGGTATCGACATCGACTCATCCTCGTTTATTCTGGTTGAGAACAGCACGATCAATTGTAACGATGATAATTTTTGTTTGAAAGCCGGCAGAGATGCCGATGGACTAAAAGTTAACCGACCATGCGAATACATTGTTATCCGGGAATGTTATGCAGGTATCGGTGCCGGATTAATCACTTGTGGAAGCGAGACATCTGGCAGCATTCGCAACGTGGTGGCTTATAACCTGCGAGCTGAAAACACCACTTACGGTCTTCGTTTTAAAAGTGCGATGAATCGTGGTGGCACAGTAGAAGATATTTATTTGTCTAATATCGATATGAAGGGCGTAAATTTTCCAATTTCTGTCGATTTAAACTGGAATCCAACCTATAGCTATTCAACTCTACCCGAAGGTTATAGTGTTGATGAAGTTCCGGAACACTGGATTAAAATGCTGGAGAAAGTGGACCCAAAAGAAGGAACCCCTAAATTTAAAAACATTGTTTTCAATGACCTCACTGCCAATGATGCCGAGGTATGTATCCGAATTGGAGGCATTGAATCCAGTACCATTGATAATTTCATTTTCAAAAACGTATCGCTTGAAGGCAAGAAATCCGGTTTTATTAAGTATGCCAATAACTGGGATTGTGAATCCTTAAGCATTAACGGATTGGATGAAATAAAATTAGAGAACAACAAAAAGGTTAAATTACAATTTAACGAACTTGTAGATCAGTCAACAACAAAATAAGATATAATGAAACGCAACCTGTTTTTAATCTGCTCCATATTACTGACAACACTAATAGTTAAAGGCCAATCAACTGAACAATTATATCTTTCAGGCACTGGTTTGGACAATACCGTTACATGGGATTTCCTCTGCTCAGGTGGCAACAACAGTGGTAAATGGGGTAAAATACAAGTCCCTTCACAATGGGAACTACAAGGATACGGTGAATATACATATGGTCGCTGGTACAAAAAAGGTGAAGAAGTTTCAAAAGAAACAGGTACTTACCGTCACTCTTTCAAGGTGCCAAAATCATGGTCAGACAAACAGGTTAGTATTGTTTTTGAAGGCTCTATGACCGATACTGAAGTATTTGTAAACGGCCATAAAGCTGGTGAAATGCATCAGGGTGGTTTTTATCGCTTTTCGTATGACATAACAGATAAACTTCTGGTAGGTAAGAAAAACAGACTGGAAGTAATTGTTCATAAACACTCCGAAAACGCAAGTATTAACCGTGCTGAAAGAATGGCTGACTGGTGGTTGTTCGGTGGAATATATCGTCCGGTTTACCTTGAGGCCAAACCTCAACAGGCCATTTCGCATGTTGCTGTTGATGCCCGCGCCGATGGTACTTTAATGGCTAATGTGGATTTATCGGTACCCTTAGTAGGTGCTAAAATAATTGCTTCTATTGAACCACTTACAGGAGAAGGCTCTTTTAATGAAGTATCAATTCCTTTAAAAGACAGCGAGTTAAAACAAACTATCAGCACAAAATGGGACAACGTAATTAACTGGAATCCTGAATTTCCACAATTGTATGTTTTAAAACTGAAGCTGATTGATAAAAATAACCAGACTTTACACACCTGGAACTCGCGTATCGGGTTCAGAACCGTTGAATTCCGACCAAAAGACGGTATATATGTAAACGATACCAAAATAGTAATGAAAGGTATCAATCGTCACTCCTTCCATCCTGATGGAGGAAGAACTACCAACCGAGAGATCAGTAAATCAGACGTACTGCTGATGAAAGAAATGAACATAAACGCTGTACGTTTTCACTATCCTCCTGATCCACACTTTCTTGACATGTGTGATTCAATTGGTTTATTTGTAATGGATGAGCTGGCAGGTTGGCAAAATTGCTATGACTCAAAGGTTGGTCCCAAGTTGCAAAAAGAAATGGTGACACGCGATGTAAATCACCCCAGTATAGTTATCTGGAGTAACGGTAACGAAGGTGGATGGAACTACAATCTGGATGCTCATTTTGCCGATTACGATCCACAAAAAAGACATGTGATTCATCCCTGGGCAGATTTCAATGATGTGGATGCACACCATTACCCAACCTACCTGACTGGTGTTGCACGTTTTACCAATGGATATAAAGTATTTTTACCAACTGAGTTTATGCACGGAATGTACGACCAGGGACATGGTGCAGGTCTGGAAGATTTCTGGGTTAACTGGACTTCTCACCCTCTGTTTGCAGGTGGTTTTATGTGGGCGTTCTGCGATAATGCTGTAAAACGCTCGGACAGAGGTGGCAAACTGGATTCTGATGATTTCCGTGCGCCGGATGGTATTGTTGGACCATACCGCGAAAAAGAAGGAAGTGTCTTTACAGTGCGGGAAGTTTGGGCTCCAATTCAGTTTAAACAGCTGTTCATCACCCCGTCATTCAAAGGAAACTTTACTATTTCAAATACTTTCTTGTTTACTAACCTGAAAGATTGTAAGGCTCAATACAAGCTTTATTCAATCGATTCACCTTTAAAAGGTGCCAAAAAAGAGGTATTATCAGAAGGTAACTTAACACTACCTGCAATTGATCCAGGTGAAACTGGAATGGCTAGAATGGAACTTCCTGCTAATTTCTTTGATGGTGATGTTTTGGAACTGGAAGCTTTTGATCCGCATGGCAATTCAATTTGTACCTGGTCATGGACAGTTAAATATGCTGGTGATTATTTTAAAACACAGGAAGAAGCTGCAAAAAACAGCAGTGCAGTAAAGATCTCAGAGCAGGATACAACAACTACTTTATCATCGAATGGTGTATCGGTTACATTTAATCAATCCAATGGTCAACTGGTAAAAATTACAAACCCCAATGGTGAGATACCTTTTAATAACGGACCTGTTGCTGTTGGTATGAAGATCCAGTTTAAAGAGTATTATACCCTTCAGGATGAGAACTCTGCAATTTTTGTAGCAAAATATCTGGGAGCCATCGATTCTATTGCATGGACTATGAATGCTGATGGTTTGTTAAAAATGGATGCAGTTATGCTGAACCGGGCCAGAGGTGGTCAGGGTTTTGATGACGCATTTACCGATGATGCCATTTATAATTTCGGACTATCTTTTTCGTATCCTGAAGAATTAGCTAAAGGAATGGAATGGTTTGGACGTGGACCATACCGCGTATGGAAGAACCGCATTAAAGGAACCAACTACAACCTTTGGCAAAAAGATTACAACAATACCACTACTGGTGAAAGTGAGTATGGTTTAACCTATCCTGAGTTCAAAGGATATCATGCCAACCTGTATTGGGCAACTATTGAGTCAGATGAAGCCCCCTTTACTGTTTATTCAGAGACAGACGGTGTATTTATGAGAGTATTTACTCCCGAAGAACCTAAAGGCAGACAGAATGGAAGAAGAACCATGCCTGGTTTCCCCGAAGGTGATATCTCATTCTTATATGATATACCTGCCATACAATCGTTTAAACCTACTTCACAACAGGGACCTCATAGTCAGCCTGGCAATATTCGCATTAAAGTAGGTGATGAAGGTATCAAAATGGTGTTGAATTTTGATTTTAGAAGTAATTAGTAATATAGCTTTAGGTATGAAGAGGAATTTCAGTTTTTGAGATTCCTCTTTTTTATTGCAAAGGTTTAAGATTCAATACATGTAAACCTAATTCATTGGCTTATTGATTTGGCCCATCGCTGAGTGATATTCAATATTTACAAGTTCAATTTGATTTACACTTGACACCCTTTGAATTCTTTAAGCTTTCAAGAATCAAAATAAAAACAATACTCAACAAACTTATGCCCCGATATAATATCCTATTTAAGGTATTTACTTTAAATCTTCAGCCTTTTCATGACTTGAATCTAACTTCAAATCTTCCACTCCAAATTTCGAAGGAGCACAACCAAATTGTGCTTTGAAACACTTACTAAAATAAAACGGATCTTCAATACCTACCTGCCACGATACTTCTGAAACGGTATGTTTTCGTTCAACAAGAAGTTCTGCAGCCCTCTTCATTCGCTTAATTTTTATTAGTTCATTTGGTGAATAACCCGTTAATCCTTTTACCTTTTTATAAAAGATAGTACGCGAGAGTCCGGCTTGCTCGGTAAATTCAGTAACTGTAAAATTGGCATCTGACAGATGTTTATCAACTATATCATTAATTAGAGTATAGAACTCTTTATCTTTTTTCTCTTCACTCAATGCTCCAATCTTCACATCAATATCAACAGAGAAACGCTTTTTAAGTCTCTCACGTTGCTCAATCAGCCCATAAATTCTTGATAACAGGTACTTAAGACTAAATGGCTTCATAATATATGCATCTGCCCCACTCTCGCTACCCTGAAGTTTAATGGTATCTGACGACATGGCTGTTAGAAGAATGATAGGTATATGACTTGTTTCAAAATTATCTTTCAGCCGTCGCGTCACTTCCAAACCGTCCATTTCAGGCATTTTAACATCACAAATAATCAATGTTGGATTGATAGCAATGGCTTTTTCAAGTCCTTCTTTTCCGTCAACAGCCAGCTCAACATTAAAGTGATGTCTTAGTTCATCATTCAGATATTCTCTTATATCATAGTTATCATCAATGATCAGAATCTTAGAACTAGATGGACTAGCCGGACGCTTAATTTCAGCTTCTACTTTCTGTTCAATAATCTTATCAGCATTTTCAACTGTAGGCTGAGAATTTACATAGTTGGCATCTTTATACAATTCTTCGTTAGTTGGCAACTCAACTGTAAACACCGAGCCTTTGCCCTCATTTGGTTGATAACTTACTTTACCCTGATGAGCTTCCACAAATTCCTTCACCAATTCAAGACCTACTCCGGTTCCTTCTGCCGAGAATGTAACCTGTTTGAATCGGCTAAACAATAGATCCTGCTTATCTTTAGGTACTCCAATACCCGAATCTGCGACTGAGATAATGCATTTCTTCTCATCTTCATCCTTTTGTAATTTAAAAACAATGGATCCGTTATGAGGTGTAAACTTAAAGGCATTGGATAACAGGTTAAATAATATCTTTTCCAGCTTATTACGATCAACATAGAAATACCATTTATCATCCAACCCTTCAAACTGGTAATCAATCCCTTTTTGAAATGCAATTTCCTTAAACTCGTAATATACATTTAAAGCATATTCATTAATTTCAGTCTTTTCAAGATTAAGAGTAAGTATATTATTTTGTAACTTCCTGAATTCGAGCAACTGATCAATCAACCTCGACATATGCTGGGTATTTCTGTTCAAAAGAGCAAGGTGACGGTTAACTTCCGGTGAGTGATTCTCTTCATCATTAATTCTTTCCAATGCTCCTTTTATAAGAGTAAGTGGTGTTCTGAACTCATGCGAAACATTGGTAAAGAAACGTAACTTATAATCAGTAAGTTGCTTCTCCATTTTAACAGCCGTATTCAATTTATTGATTCTAAACAAGAAACGAATAAACACCAAGCCTAAAAGTGCAATCACAAAAACATATAAGATAATGGCATATATTGATCGCCAAAACGTTGGCAACACTGTTATTTGACATGTCTTGATTTCGTCATTCCATTGTCCTTCAGCATTTGATCCTTTTACCATAAAAGTATAGGTTCCGGGAGGCATGTTTTTATAGGTAGCCCAGTTATTAGTGCTGGCTTTACTCCAAAACTGATCATAATTCTCCATCTTATAGGAATACTTATTCCTTTTTGGATCTGTTAAATCTAAACAGGCAAAATACAATGTAAATGTTTTCTGTTCGCTTTTGAGCTTTACCTTTTCAACTTTATTTATTGATTCAGTTAATGGTGATTTCTTCTGTGTCGTTTCAATCCTTTGGTCAAGCACATATAAATCAGTTAATGTTACCTTTGGCACTTCTTTTTTATTGGCATCCAGTTCACCCGGATCAAAGACCAACAATCCATCCAAAGTACCCCACAAAAGATATCCGTTATCGTTTCGTAAACAAGCGTTCTCACCATAAAAGTTACCAAAGGAACTATTTGAGAAAAAGTACGTCAGGAATGTTTTGGTGTTTCTATCGAAATGAGCCAGACCGTTTTCTGTTCCTACCCAGATTACACCATCCTTACTCTCCATTACCGAAGTCACAATATCAGATGGCAATCCTTCTTTCTTGGTATACTTTATAAAAGCTCCCTGTCGATCAGGACTATATTTATCAAATAAATTTAATCCTCCTCCGGCAGTTCCAACCCATAACTGCCCAAAACTATCTTCATAAACCGTTTTTACATCATTACAATTTAATCCAACCGGATGCCCTGAATTATAAGTGTAAATTGTATAGGCATTGGGATTGATGTTGATTTCTTCGAATCGAAAACTTATCAATCCTTCATAACTACCAGCCCATATATTACCTTCCCTGTCCTGAATCAGGCACCTTACAAAACTAAGATTACCCTTATTATTAAGAAAATGCTTAAATGTAATACCCTGATCTGTTTCTTCTACCAGATCAATACCACCTCCAAAAGATGCTATCCAAATGCGTTTATCCGTATCCTGAATAATATCAAAAATTGAATTGTGACTTAAACTCTGTTCATCATCATCAGATGCCGTAAAATGATAGTATTCCTTGAACGTCTTTTTATCAATCACATAAACACCATTCCCCTTTGTTCCAACCCAAATACGTCCCTTATCATCTTCACAAACAGTATAAGGATTAATGTTCTTCATAACAACCTTCTTGTTATTCAAATCCTTATCGTACAAATAAAGACTTCCGTTTTTAGTTCCTAACCAAATATTCGAATCAGAATCCTTAACTATAACTCTTACATTATTCCTAGTTCCAATAGAACCTGCAGCCTCTGGTTTAATATATTCAGCATGATATTTTTCCTTCACAACTTTTATAACACCAGCATATTCACATCCAATCCAAAGATTTCCATATTTATCATCAATGATCGAAAGCATATAATCTGAAGCAGGACTATTCTGTAGCTGATCATACTTGTAATTTGTAAGTTGATCTCTTTCTGAATCATAACGATAAAGTCCACTGCCATATGTTGTTATCCAATAAATACCTTCATTATCAATCAAAATATTATAACGTCCATCATCAATTACATTTGCTATCTCAGGTTTTATAAGTTGAAACGATTTAACTATATCTTTTTCTGGATTATAGTAAAAAACCATACCGGAATAATCATATACCCATAAACCTTTTTTCTTATCCAAGAACAACTGTGGTGAACCTTTAAATGTATGAGACAGATTCAGGGCATTTTTAAAATAGTTGCCTGTACTGATATCAATTTTAAACAGTTGTTCATTTAATGTTGATGCAACCAGATAGCTGTTATTCATTCTCTTCAAATCCCGGAAAGTATCTTCAACAGGGCTTCTGAAAGATGAAATAAATGTTTTTGCAGATTGATTAAATCGATGAATGGTTCCATTCGCCATTAGAAAATATATAATACCGCTCTCTTCAACAGCTTCAACAAAAACACCATCATCATTACCTTTAAAGAAATGTTGAATGTCACCGGAAGGATTAAAGCAGTTTAGTCCAGATTCTGAACCAATCCATATTGACTTAGCTGAATCTTCAAACAAAAAATTAATATTCTCATCCGTCAACTGTTTTTTATTAACTGATGAATGGAATAATACCTCAGGTAAATTATTCATTCCCATGGCCATCTTTACACAACCATTCCCTCCCCATAGCCATACATTACCATCAGAGGTCTCAGCAAAGTGAGTAAAAGGCAATGAAATATTTTTACCCTCGTAACTAAATTCTATGAAGTCTTCTGTATTGGGATTATAACAACTAAAAGAGTTGGCATATGTTAATATCCAAATAAAACCATTCCTGTCCTCATAAATACCTTTTACCCGTTGATCAGGTATATTTGTGGGAGCATCAGCTTCCGGTTTATAGGTAATAAAACGGTTGCCATCGTAACGCACTAAACCATCAAGTGTACCTACCCATAAAAAGCCTTTATTGTCGACAAGAATACTACGTACGGTATTTTGAGAAAGTCCCTCTTTTGTACTAATCTGACTAAATGTAATGGTTTCCTGAGCATAAATACCTATACCTGTAAACAAGTACAGAAACATAACCCATAAAATAAGCCTTTCCCTATAGATCATCTTTATTCAATGATAATTGCGAATTTTCAACAGATTTCGCTTGTAATAATTAAGGTAATAAAATTATATAATATAATATACATGCAGAAGAATATGTCAATTTTTTCAGTTCTTTGTATTATTATCCATTAAAGAATTTGGGTGAGCCGTTACCTTGCATTCGTAAACTTCAAGTAGAATCTTCATGATTATGAAAAACCTGATTAAACTAAGTATTGTTCTAATTATTTTATTATCAAGTTGCACCCTAAAGAAAGATGTATACCTTTTTTCTTATTTCATTAATGGTGGTCAAGACGGACTTCACATAGCTTATAGTTATGACGGACATGAATGGGGTGTTGTAAACAATGGTGAATCTTTACTTCAACCTGTAATTGGTAAAGACCGGTTGATGCGTGACCCAAGTATAGCACAAGGTAAAGATGGAGTATTTCACATGGTTTGGACAACCGGATGGTGGGATAAAGGAATTGGCTATGCATCATCCACTGATCTGATCAATTGGTCGGAACAACAATACATACCTGTAATGGAACATCTGGAAAGTACAAGAAACAGCTGGGCTCCGGAAGTCTTTTACGATGATAAGGATGACATCTTTTATATTGTTTGGGCATCAACGGTACCTGAGTTATATCCTGACATAGAAACATTACCAAACGAAAAAGGACTGAATCACAGACAATATTACACAACCACCAAAGACTTTAAATCCTTTAGCCCAACCGAATTATTTTTTGATCCGGGCTTCAGTGTAATTGATGCCGCTATTCTAAAAAGAGATTCTGATTACATGATGGTGGTTAAAAATGAAATGTCGGCTCCGGTAGAAAAGAATTTAAGATTAACATTTACAACAGACTTAAAAGAAGGATTCCCAACAGAGGTAACTGAAAGTATTTCGGGCGACTCCTGGGTGGAAGGTCCAACTCCTATGCAAATTGGAGAATACACCTACATTTACTTCGACAAATATCGAGAAAAGAAATATGGAGCCATCCGTTCTACTGATGGACAAAATTGGGAAGACGTATCTGAAACCATTAATCTGCCCAAAGGTATTCGTCATGGCACTGCATTTAAAACTACAGAAGATGTTTTAAATAAACTCCTTGTCCTTTCTGTAAAAGAATAAAACTAAAAAAGAGTTACCCGGGCGGGTAACTCTTTTTTCTCCTTGTCCGTCTGTCTCCCTTATTAATTTTGCATTGGATAAGTTAGTTCTCCAATCTTTATTGTTGAGGTTGTATAATCCATTATTATATTAGGTAATCCTTCAATTACAACTGCCATTTTACCTTCAGTGATTTGTCTGGTTAAGACTACAAAATGTAGTGATTCTGTAATCGACAATGCATACTCAACTCCTTTTGAACTCGTTCCGTTTTGTGTACCATCCAATGTATATTCATCATCCCAAATATTTAAAGGAGTATCTGAACCGGCTACCCAGGTACGTGTTGAGTTTTGCTGATATTCTATAACCGATTCTTCTTTGGTTACTTTACCACCAGTTATGGTAACATTAAACTGAAGCCCTTCACCATCGGGATTTCCATTATTGGTGGCAACATGTGTACCTTCTAATTTATAACCATTCTGATAATAATTATCAAAAGTAGTAGTATGCACACTACCTTCAGTCCGATACAAACCGGTTGATACAATCAATAATTTTCCGGAACGAACAACTCCATCCAATCCGGTAATACCATCCCCAAAATCAACAGTAATATTTTTAGGCCATGTTGTTGCATCAAATGGCTCAATAGTTATTGCAGGACCTTCTTTAGTGGCTTTCAGCTCACCGGCTAATTGTAATTCGGCTTCCATAATAGCTTCATCACTGCTGTTTGAGGCATCCTGGAATTGCTTGCTTACTACCGAATATTCCTGTAATGCCTCAATACCTTCATCAATAGAGTTGAATTGATTGATTTTTTCTTCTACTTCACAGCTTAATAATACCAGTGCCAGTAAAAAAGTTATGAAACTAAAAAGTGGCTTTTTCATTGAATTTATTGTTAGTCGTTTTCCAACCATCAATACGAATGAATCAACAAATAGTTATCTAATTTTTAATAACAAAGAAAGGCTGCTCAACGGAACAGCCTTTCTTTCATGCATATCTGAGTGATATTAATTACTCGTCATTCAGTTTTTTTTGAATCAGATAAAATAATACTAAACTCAAACCTCCGAATAATAGCACCATTGATAAATATGCCGCTGCTTCATTCATCATGGTATTATTCTGTAATACCGATCCTAATACTACTCCAACTGCCAATCCAACCATCAACATACCGTATTTAAGACTTAAATAGTGCTTGGGTTTGGAATTCAACTGATCAAAAATTGAAGCATCTTTTCCTGCTGCTATTAATGCTGTTCTTTCAATTCTTCGTGTTCTGAAATAAGCCAATGATATGATTATAGCAGGTATACCTCCGAAAATAAAAATAATTGCTAATGAACCTTCCATGATTTTATATTTTAAGTTTTACATTATTTGTTAATCAACTCTCTGAGCGTGCTCATTCGTATGACGCCATGAAAAAAGACACGGTTACAAAAATTTGTTACTTTTTCGTTTTTTCATCAAACAACTTACTAAGAAACTGATGGTATTGACCTTAGTAAGAAATAAAAATAACTTGCAGAATACTTGTAACCAATAATGATTTAGGTGCGTCCTATTTTGTGAATGAGCAATAATAAAGACATAGAGCTTATAAAGAGTATTAAAAAGGGAGATGTTGCAGCCTTTTCGCAGATCATTGATATGTATCAGCATATGGCATTTACATTAGCCAAAGGAATTGTCAAAAATCTGCAGGAAGCAGAAGAAGTAACCCAGGATGCATTTGTAAAAGCTTATAAATCGCTGGACAGCTTCAAGGGAGATGCTTCTTTTTCAACCTGGCTCTATCGTATTGTTTATAATACTGCCATTTCTAAGTTACGAAGCCGAAAGCCTTCAACCGAGGACCTTGAAAGCAAGGAAACTATTCAGTACGAAGCCAACTATGCTGAAAACAATATGCACAGGTTGGAGTTACAGGAAAGGAAGAAGGTACTTAAAAAGGCATTGAGTAATTTAAAGGAAGACGATGCATTTATTCTGATTTTATACTATTATAAAGAGCAAAGCATTGAAGAGATTAGTAAAACAACCGGTCTTTCAGTTTCAAATATAAAAGTGAAACTGCACCGCGGAAGAAAGCAAATGCAAACAGAATTAAATGCAATTTTAAAAGGAGAGTTGAACTCGATTTTATAAATTTGAGACGATGAAAAAGATTAATAACGATGACGATAAACTGTTGAAGGAATTGTTCAGGGATTTCACACCTGAAGAAGCCCCTGCTTCAATCAGGCAAAATGCGATGAATCGTGTTTTACATGACTGGGTGCAGGAACCTCAGACTTATCAGCCATTAATCAATAAACAAAACAGATGGTGGATCATAACGGCAGCCATCGCCATATTAGCCATCTCATTTCTGGTCGATGCCTCTGTTATTCAGCAGTACCTTGGTGATTTGGGATTCACCTCCAAACAATTGAATTTGGGGTCTATCAACAAAAGCTTCTCTCAGTTTTTCGCTGTATTTACAAAAATTCCCTCGCTGGTATATTTTGTTGTAGCAGGTATTGTATTCCTATTAGGATTGGATAAAATTTTAAATCGACTGGCGAACTTATAAGAAAAGCTTTTACTCTAAAATATCTTAAGCGAATCTAAAAACGATTCGCTTTTTTATGCACAAAAAATTAATTGACACAATAAGCGCTTTCATTATTTTTGCAACATGCAGAACATTGAACCATACAACAGGTGGGAAAAGATTTACAAGGCCAATGAGGATAAGAGATCACCATATTATGGGCAAATCTTTGATGAATATTTATGTCGTAACACCATCTACGATCATTATATCCACCCAAAATGGGATGAATTCGGATCAAATACACTCTACCTGAAAATACTGTATGCCAATTATGATTCAGGGTACTGCATCATCGAATTAATGGGCGAATGGAACGACTGCCTGTATAACGACATCATGCACCTCAAACGTAATATCATTGAACATCTGGAAGATCATGGCATTCAAAAATTTATTTTGATTGGTGAAAATGTATTAAACTTTCATTATTCCGATGACTCTTATTACGAAGATTGGTTTAATGATATTGAAGATGGATGGATTATTGCAATCAATTTCCGGGAACATGTACTGGCAGAATTCGATAAGATCAATCTAAACTATTATGTGCTGTACGGCGGTAATCTATCTGCAGTAAAATGGCGTACCCTTTCGCCTATCAAGCTTTATGAAGCAATGGATAGCTATGCCGGCAAAATCTTAAATCCTTGAGGAAAGATCCCGGTTAATTAACATCTCATTTTTTTGTTTTATCTTGATACTATAAAACAAAGGTGAAACAAGTTTATATGATTAAAAGAATACGGAACCTGAGCATCAGATTTAAAATTGCCTTATTGCTAAGTTCTTTTGCCCTTTTAATTATTTCTTTAGTATCTGTTGTTCTGGCACAACAATTTAAAAATGCACTTCAAGACCGTATCCTATTACAACTTTCATCAATCAGGCATTTAAAAACAATTCAAATTGAGCGAATTCTTAGTAGTCATGTGCAGGAAATTAACACCATGCTCTCTCACATCAACAACAGCGAATACCTGGATGCTTTGGCTGCCGACCGCTTCATTCATATCGATTCGATTATAATTAACCATGAACTGAAAGAACTTAACAATTGGAAAAATGATACCATCTTAATTGAAGACATCAGCCCACAAATAAATGATGGCAAATTGCACCTTGCCTATCACACATCTCATAACAACTTGATTTACACCTTTTATTCGACTCCTCAAGCCATACAAAATGTACTTTTTGAACGAACCGGAATGGGTGAATCAGGGGAAACATACATTGTTGGAAGTGATGGCTATTTAAGAAGTCAATCTCGATTTTGGATTGACACTCTGCCTACACAAATTTATAGTAAGACACAAGCTTTTAACTTGTCACTAAAGGTTAGAGAAGGTACCACCAGACACACTGACTACAGAAACATTGAAGTTTTTAGCTCATTTTCGTCATTTTCTTATCACGGACTCCATTGGGTAATCCTTTCTGAAATTGATGTAAAGGAAGCCCTATTGCCTTTAAAAGACATGGAGCATCGTATCTATATTATTTCTGCTATTATAGCCATTGGCATTTTAATATTATCCAATTTTCTGGCTTGGTACATTGTGCATCCTGTCATAAAAGTTGAAAAAGCATTAACTAAAATTTCCAAAGGTGAGAAAACCAATATTCCCCGATATAGAAATAAAGATGAAATCGGAAGCCTTTTTTCAACTCTTGCCTTATTAATAACCAACACCGAGCAAATTATTGATTTTGCCAACCACATAGCTAATAGTCAGTTTAATCGTACAATGGTTCTGCGAAGTAATAATGACAGATTAGTAAACAGCTTAAATTACATGAAAGACCAGCTCATCGAAATTCAGGAACGCGAACGACAACTTCAGAATAAAAGTCAACGCTTGTTAATGGCTGGTGAAGAAGCAGAAAGAGACCGGTTAAGCAAAGAATTACACGATAGTGTTGGTCCGTTGTTAACCAACCTTAAACTTATAATTTCGCAGAATGATGCCCCAAAGGAAGTTATTGCCCAAAGGGTTCAGAATATTATTGAAGAAGTACGAAAAATATCAGTCAATCTGATGCCCTCAGTCCTGAAGGACTTTGGATTAACAGCTGCTGTACAGAGCTTTATCGATCAATTACCAATGTCTGATACCTGCCATATTTCTTACATTTATGATAAGGACGAGGAATCAACAATTCCATTAAATATTGCTTTAAATGCATTCCGAATCATTCAGGAATCTGTTAATAATGCTTTGAAACATGCCAATGCAACTGAAATTAAACTATCGATTACGGAATTTACTAATCAGGTAAATATATTTATTGCCGATAACGGTACCGGCTTTGAACCAAATAAAGTTTCGTTAGGCAATGGCTTGATGAATATTAAAGAACGTGTTCAATTGTTTAATGGGCATATGGAAATAATTTCAGGTAACGATGGTACAACCATTGAAGTTGAATTTGAAACAAAACAATTGCTATGATTAGAGTAAGCATAACCGACGACCATGATTTATTCAGAAGTGGCATTGCAATGTTACTCGAAAAAACAGATACTATTGAGGTGATTCATCAAACAGCCTCGGTAGAAGAGCTATTGGAAAAGCTGCCGGAATCAAAAGTAGATATTGCCTTACTTGACATTTCTATGAAATCTACCAATGGACTCGATGCCATCTCAATATTAAAAAAAATGCACCCAACCATTCGGAGCATAGTGCTTACAATGCATAATGAAGGGCAATATGTTATGCAGGCAATACGCAACGGAGCCTTTGGTTACCTTTTAAAGGATTGTGATGCTGAAGAACTGGCTGAAGCAATCTTAGAGGTGTTTAATGGTAAAAAATATTTCAACAAAGATGTTTCACATTTAATGATAGAAGCAGTTAATAAAGAAGCTAATACTCAAAAAATTTCAAAACGCGAAAAAGAAGTATTGCAACTGGTTGCCCAAGGACTAACTACTATTGAAATTGCAGCACAATTATTTGTTAGTAAACGCACAATTGAAACACACAGAAGCAATATTTTAAAGAAACTGGAAGTACAAAATACTGCTGAATTGATTACAAAAGCAACTCAACTGGGACTCATATAAAACACTCAATAACAAACCATTATTCCAATAATTTAACATCAATTGATAGGTTATAATCAAAATATCCGTATTTATACGGATATTTTGCCAGGTATATTCCACGAATAAAATATACCAAAAAGAAGGAATTGATCAACATTAAGGATACATCTACTTTTACATCAGTATTTAATAGTAAAACAAGTAGATATGAAAAATATTTTAATTGTAGCTTTTATAAGCATAGCATCCATTTCTTTTGCTCAAAATCAACAAAGAGTATATGGTCCTAAAGCCAAAAACGAAAAGGTTTGGATAAATAAATCAAATAAAAGTATAGTTGTTACCAACACTAATAAAAACATAACAGGTGGTGTGGCTAAAAACAACCAGACATGGGTAAAAAATGAAGACAAAACTCAGACAATAAAGATAAAAGGAAATGAAGAAAAGATGGCATTAAAAGGTCCGAATGCAAAAAACTACAAACCTTATAACAAAAGTAAATCCATCCACTTTAACGAGACTATTAACCAAAATATGGTACAGACCAATGATACGCTTAACCAGCAAAAAGAAATATTAACTGATTAACAGAAAGGCCTTCGGGCCTTTTTTTATTCAAATAAGCACATAAAAAAAGCCTGTCTTTGGGAGACAGGCAAGAAACATTCTAAGAAAAAAAATTCTAACCTAAACCTCACACACATCCGAATGTTTCTATATTTGGGGACCAGGAGAGCCTTTTCTTACATTGTGAAAACAAAATTAAGCTGTTCCCTTTCTGTTGTCAATACCCTTTTTAAAAAAAATACGATTTTTTTGTCTTTTTTATTCTTTACTCTTGATTGCCATTCATTCTGCTGTTAAAAGCCTGTTTAATTTTTCTATTTTTGCAGAAAAAGTAAAACAGTGATTTATCCTGCAAATTTCGAAGAGAAGATTAAGTTTAATCGCATTCGCGAGCACATCAAAAATAATTGCATGAGCAACCTTGGTAAAGAGGTTGTAGATGAAATGCAATTCAGTACTAACTTTGATGAAACTCGTCTGAATCAACTTCAAACATTTGAGTTCAGAAGAATTTGCCTGGAAGAGGATAATTTTCCTCTAAGTTATTTCATTGATGTTCGTGAGCCTTTACTTCGAATTCGTACCGAAGGAAGATTCATGGAAGAATCAGAACTGTTTGATTTACTTCGATCATTAACGACCATAAGTGATATCGTACGTTTCTTTAACAAAAAAGACGAAGAAGAGTATCCTGAACTTAAAGCCTTGGTCGCCAATGTGGCTGTTTTCCCATTTTTACAGGATAAAATTGACTTTCTATTAAATAAATTCGGGAAACTGAAAGACAATGCTTCCCCCGAATTAGCAAGAATACGAAAGGAAATTCATTCGAAGCAAAATAGTATATCGCGGAAGTTAAATGCTATACTTCGTAAAGCCAAGCAGGACGGACTGGTTGAAGCCGATGCAAATATTGCGATACGCGACGGGCGATCAGTGATACCGATTTCATCTGCCAACAAGCGTAAACTAGGTGGTATCGTTCAGGATGAATCAGCCACAGGTAAAACATCCTTTATAGAGCCAACAGAAATTGTTGAGATCAATAATGAAGTACGAGAACTGGAATATGCTGAACGTCGTGAAATCGTACGAATCTTAATTGATGTGGCAGATCAAATCAGGCCATACATTAATGATCTTTTGGAATCATACAAATTTATGGGAACCATCGATTTTATAAGAGCCAAAGCACGCTTTGCCTTAAGCATTGATGCCACTTTGCCCGATTTCCATAACGATCAGAGCTTTAACTGGAGAGAAAGTAAACACCCATTGCTGCATCTTCAATTTAAAGAAGCTAAAAAAGAAGTTGTTCCACTCGACATCGAATTAAAAGATCCGAATCAACGATTATTATTGATCTCAGGACCCAATGCCGGTGGAAAATCAGTTTGTCTGCAAACAGTTGGATTGCTGCAATATATGTTTCAATGCGGATGTTTGGTTCCTATGCATGAAGGATCTAAGATCGGTTTCTTCCAGGATATCTTTATCGACATAGGCGACGAGCAATCTATTGAAAACGACCTGAGTACCTACAGCTCTCACCTCTTCAATATGAAGCATTTTTTACGTTACAGTAAAAAAGAAACACTTATTCTGATTGATGAATTTGGTACAGGAACAGAACCAATGCTGGGTGGAGCAATCGCTGAGAGCGTGCTCGAACAAATGAATCAACAAGGTGT
This sequence comes from Carboxylicivirga caseinilyticus, assembly GCF_050589785.1. Classification (NCBI taxonomy): domain Bacteria; kingdom Pseudomonadati; phylum Bacteroidota; class Bacteroidia; order Marinilabiliales; family Marinilabiliaceae; genus Carboxylicivirga; species Carboxylicivirga caseinilyticus. Next base: position 116,422 of record NZ_JBNGOX010000004.1, read on the forward strand.
ATATGGCGTGATAACTACACACTATACAAACCTCAAGCATATGGCATCGCAAACAGAAGGAATTGAAAACGGAGCTATGCTTTTTGATACCGGTAGAATAATGCCTTTATATAAATTGCAAATTGCTCAACCTGGATCTTCTTTCGCTTTTGAGATTGCACGAAAAATTGGTTTACCTGAAAACATACTTAACAGTGCCAAAGACAAAATTGGTCAGGAGCATGTTGATTACGATAAAAACCTGCGTGAAATAGTAAGAGACAAAAGATACTGGGAGCAAAAAAGAAATACCATTCGTATCAATGAAAAACGTCTGGCAGAGGTATTGGAAAAATACCAGCTCGAACTTCAAAACATCAAAAAAGAGCGAAAAGATGTGATGGAGAAAGCCAGACTGGAGGCTGACCAACTTCTTTCAAATGCCAATAAGGAGATTGAAAAGACTATTCGCACCATAAAAGAATCTCAGGCCGAAAAAGAAAAAACTAAACTGGCTCGTCAAAAACTGGATGTTTTCAAAGAAAAAGCCACTGAAGAAAAAGTAACAGATGCTAAGATTGACAAGAAAATTCAACAAATAAAAGACCGGGAAGAAAGAAAAGCCAATCGAAAAAAAGAGAAAGAAAACAAGGCAGGTGTTACACCTGAGAAACCCAAAAAAGTTATCGTAGAAACAATTGAAAAGGGAGACACTGTTAAGCTGGAAGGTCAATCGCTACCAGGCGAGGTTTTATCTATAAGTGGCAAGGAGGCTACTGTTGCCTTTGGTAATATTCAAACCAAGGTTAAAGTAACCCGCTTAAAAAAAGTATCAGGCACAAAAAAAACCAGTGCTACTTCTTCAAACCACGTAATATCGAATGTTTCAGGTAAAGTAAGAGAGCGTAAACTAACCTTCAAACCCGATATAGATCTGCGCGGGCTCAGAGGAGACGAGGCTATTCAGATGGTTATCAACCATATTGATGAAGCAGTGATGTGTGAAGTAAATGAAGTTAAAATACTTCATGGCAAAGGCAACGGAATACTTCGCACGCTGATTCGTGAACAGTTGGCTACCATCCCATTTGTACGCAAGTTTCGTGATGCTCACATACAAGAAGGAGGCTCCGGAATTACGATTGTTCAGCTGGAATAAAAAACTTCAAAAAAAATAGAAAAAAGCCTGTTTCACTATTTGGTGCTACAGGTTTTTTTTATTACTTGCTCACAGGTATTATTAATGATACATCAAGGTTTTCATTAACACTAAGAGACTAATAAACAAGAAATTTAATCCAAATTGGAGATGTAATTTTTTCAAAAGTTCGATTAAATAAAATGCGTTTAAACACTTGATTAGTATTAATGATAAATTCAATGATTTATAGTGATAATATCCTGGAATAACCTTTACCTAATCTTGGAAGAAATTTAGTTAAATTAATATTTGACAAAAACAAGAACCTTTTTTAAAATAGTATAGTAAAAACTAATTAATAGCTGAAAAGCGAGTATAAAAAACAGACTTTTCAATAGCAGTATTTTAAAAAGCATGTTATTAGAATAATTGTAAAGCTATGAGCAACAAACCAAGAATTATAAAGGATTACAAGAAGCTTGATGATGAGATCAAAGAACAAATCAAACTTACCTATCCGTATGGTTTTAGTGACAACCTAATTACGTTTTCGTATAAAGATGGCCAAATGATCAGTGCCTTACCATTCGAAACAGATGATAGTTATTTTCTGGTTAAGATGAGTATTGTTGAGGCAGAACAAATCATTGAAGACGATGATGATTACAATGACGATGGAAATCTTAAAAACAGTGCCAAGGAAGATTATTCAGAAAAATATGCCGACGTCGACTACATGAAAGATGTTATTGACGATGAGGATGTTGATGGCGACGAAGACGACGACATGGAAGATAAATATGACGACGAGGATGATGATGACGATGATATGGAAGATGATTAATTAATCATCCTCCATTATCCAATCAGAAGTTGTTATAAATACTTTTTATTGAAGTCCTGACACCAAAATAAAAGTGTTGGGTTTCTTCAATTTGCTCATCATTTGTTAGCTTGCGCAGTCGTGCACCTGCAACAAGGTTAAACATATTTCGGGGATTGATTAAATAACTGATGTTAATATCTGCATTATAAACATTGGTTCTCAATCCTTGCCCTATATAATGTCCATATTCAATATATCTGCCATTTTCATCCGTTGGTCGGTTATTACTATCAACAATCACGTTTTTTCCCCAGCTTACTCCATCACCATAATCCTCGCCATACATAGCTGTCATCAACTCAGCCTTAAACATCCATCTACGATGGCGATATTTCAATAAGGCAAACCCCTCACGAAAATTAGCTCCCAGAATATGTGCCAATGGTTGCCTGTAGTGCGAATTGGCATAAATACTTGTGTAATGCGAATATAAATACGGACGAGCCTGATTATATTCAGCCTGAAGATCAAGTTTCTTTATTCCAAATAAATCAAATGTTTTTAGTCCTAACTGAAAGCCATTTTTATTAGCCCACCATTGCGTACCTCCAAAAACTTCATCAGCTTTAAACTCACCCAATACAAACTGTCCGTAAAAGGTCAACCATCTGGCAGCAATGTACCTTGCATTAAAACCCAAAGTCACATTATCAGGCGATCCTAAAGCATATTCAACCGGGCGCATAAAAGCTACAGGATTCAGGTAATGCCAATCGAAACCTCTATAACCTGTGGTATCCTGCTCAGCATAAACCACACTGGCAAACAATCCTAAAGAAGCACGCTTTCCAATATTTAAATCAAGGTATTGAAATACTCCATACTTACCGGGAAAACGATAATCGTTAGGGACTTTTGTCTCATCGTATTGCAGCATTTTGTTGTACAATACAGTGTATTCTATCTTCCAGAAGTCTGCAGTAAGCTTAACATACGGATAACTAAAAGCTACATCCGAAAGTAACATCGATCGGTGACCATCTCCAAAAAAGTGCTTACCGTTACCCACTTGTAAACTAAAATACTTGGCCAAATCAAAGGCTACATATGCAGTAACATTGGCAAAGTCATGTCCGTTTTCTGCATAGTTTTTACGTTTACCCCAACCGGGCATAATATCATATTCGTTGGCAAATGCATCAATATAATTAGGCACAACTGCCTGAGTCTCTATAAAGTCGGTATAAAAATGAACATGCTTACCTATATTTCCCTCTATAAATAAACCACGGGTATTGGTGTAAGTCGTTTTGCCTTCAACATTCTCTTTTCCGTATTCGAAATTAAACAAGGGATTGATAACTATCCGAATATCATCCTTCTTCAGTTGAATGAGGTCATCATGAAATATTCTTTTCCAGAAATTTAATTCTCCGGATGGAACCCGCAAGCCATCATACAAAACAGAATCAGTATTAAACACCTTATTCAGTTCATCCAGACGGTATTGCCTCACTGATGTATGTAAATTACTTCCAGGCTGGTAAACATAGCGCTCAAAAGGGGAATATTGATAGTCTTCGTAGTGACTTTGTAATTGAGCCATTATATCGCTCATCATAAATACTACCATTAACAGAGTCAAATATTTGTGCTTAATCATAAAATGCGGATTGAAATACGAATATAACAAAAACAGTTAAGCTTGCTATACGCCTTATCACCTCTATGGTTTCAAAGTATCGACAATAAAAAACCACTTCATTAAAAGTGGTAAAAAAGGAGGAAAAGCTCTTGCATCGCTCGTTATCCTTTGATTGGCAAATATGTGCCAGGATCCTCGTACCCTTATTATAGCGAGGCGCACCAGCTTTTCACCCCAACCTGCTTACGCAGCCATCATGTCTTAAGACAAAAGTAAATTACAAAAACATATTGCAGAAGTCAATATTTACAGGACTTTTCTTATTAACATAGAAGAAAAATAAACTAACTTTGAAGCACACTTTATATTGTTTTCCAACAGAATTACTTATTTTAAATACATAATTGTATTTAGTTTTCACACTTCAAACACAAGTCGATGAAACTCTTTCTTAAAACTTTAAAGTACCTGGGAATTATTATAGTATGCCTTATTATTCTACTTATTTTAATTGCTGAATTTGCTGAAAAGCCAATAACAAAACTCGCAATTAATCAGCTTAATGAAACACTGGGTACTGAATTAACTGTGAAAAATATTGAATTCTCTCTTTTAAAGGATTTTCCGAATGCTCAGTTGCAATTGCAAAACGTGCAACTCAAAAGTGATTCGCTTGGTTTGGATGATATTATAGTTTTAAAAAACTTATACATCGAAGTTGAGATGACTCCTCTGCTTCATGACCAGATCAATATTGTAGAAGTACGATTAGAAAACGGAGTAGCCAATTATCATGTTTACAATAACCAAAAGACAAATATTGATTTTTTAATTCCGGAATCAGAAGAAAATGAAACCGACACTACTTCGGCAGCTTTAAATATTGCCGCACCGTTGATTAAAACAACAGCTGTTCAATTAAATTATAAAGACGAAGCTGAAAATATTACGGCAACCATCATGCTGAATGCCTTATCCTCAGTTTTCATGAAAGAAGAAAGTGGTATATCTGCCAATGTTGAAGGATCTGTTACCATCAATAAGGTAAATTATCCGGACACTAAGGCACATCTGATGAACAATATGCAGCTTGACTTAAAAGCGCTATTTCAAAACGACACCCTTCATCTCGAAAACGCGTCACTAATTAGTGAAGGTGTAAAAATAAATACATCAGGGTGGATTAATACAACCGGTAATTTTCCGGCAGAGCTCAAAATATTTGAAACCCATTTCGATCTGAAGGAACTGGCCAAGTACATACCTGATTCATTAATTACTGACTACAAACTACAGATTGATGGTGGTATTTTAAATACCTCTGCATCTATAAACGGGGATTTATTAGATACCATAAACCTTCCTCAAATAAATGCTTTGATCAAACTGGAAGGCACTCGTCTATCAGCTTTAGATTACCCTTCCATTAAAGATCTTACTACCGAAATAAGCTTTACCAACGGAAATCAACGCTCGATGGCATCTTCGGAGCTTGAAATAAAAAAATTACAAGTTAAAACGAACCAAAGCAGTGTAAATTTAACAGCAAGGGTTATCAATTTCGATCATCCAGTTTATTCTTTTCAAACACAAGCCAATATATTGCTTGATGAGTTTAATCATCTGGTTCCGCAGGATCTGAAAACAAACATAGGTGGCAGAGTCAACGCTGCTTTGACCAATAGTGGCTCATTACCCGATTCGGTAACCATGAGTTACATTAATGAGTCGCTCAACCGAAGCACCTTAAACCTTACCATGACCAACCTTTTTGTTGAGATGGATTCGGTTATCAACCTACAGAATATGAACGGTTCTGCCAGTTATCACAACCAGACTTTTCAATTCGAGGATATCAGTTGTCAGTTGCCCGATTATAAAATGGATATTGCACCATCCAGTCTAAAAGGAAAATATATCGGAAGCATCGATAATATTGATCAACTGGCCGTTGACCTTGAATCATTCGACTTAAATGCAAACAAAAGCAGCTTATCAGGTAATGCCTATTTTAAAAACGGGCAAAAACCTTATTATCAAACAAAAACCGAGGCTGAAATTAACCTCAAGGACTGGAGTGCATTTATACCCGACACCCTTCTTTCTGATTACAACGGGCAATTATTAGCCAGTATTGAATTGGCAGGTAGCATTAATATGGATTCTATAGCTGATGAGGCAATGCGAATACTTTTCACAGAAAGTGAATTATTGGTTACCAGCAAAGATCTTACAATACGTACCCCCGATAATTTATATAATCTGGAAGCTATGAATGGAACTGTATTTATGAAAAACGATTCCATTTCAATGGAAGATATTTCAGGAAGTTTCAATCAGATGTCTTTTACTGCCGACTCAACCTACGTCGTAGATTTGCATAAAAGTGTATTGCAAAATCAGAAAAAGAAAGTAAAAGTTCGTGGATTTGTTCATCTGGGTAATATCGATTATGCTGAACTCGAAAAGTTAATGCCTGCTACAGATTCAACAGAAGTAGCTCAGGTGGATACTATTCCTGCCGAGCCAAGCAATTATTCATTTGATGTACGAGGAAAATTCTATGTGGATCAATTGAAATACGAAAACGCTATCCTTGAAAATATTAGTGGGCTTTATAAATTAACTGATCACGAATACATTGTTGACCAGTTAAAATTTGATGCATTTAAAGGACATGCAAATACTTCTGTCAAAGTACTGATGAATAACGACCATATGAAGGTTTATTTTAAAAATAGTACTCATGGGCTAGATATCAACCAATTATTAGTTGATTTTAATGACTTTAAGGATTATGGAAATGAGGACTATATCAGTTCTGAACAACTAAGCGGAACCTTTAGTACAGATAATCTAAGCGGATATTTCTTATTCAAGGCTGACACATTGGTTGCTGATTCAACCATGATGACTGCTGACCTCAGATTAGAAAAAGGACAATTGTATAATTACCCAATCGCTGTTGAAATGGGAAAAGATTATAACATCGATGGACTTGATGATATACAATTCGAGACACTGGATAACAAACTGTTTATTTACTCAGGAACCGTTTATGCTCCTTTAACAAATATCAAAACCAACACATTTGATATTAGCCTATTTGGCAAGCAAGAATTTAATCTTGACTGTCAGTATCATTTGCGATTTTATTTAAAAGAAATTCTAAGAAAAGGGAAAACAGACCGGATTGAGAAAAAGCAATCGAAAGAAAGTAAACAAAAAGATGATGGTGGAACCAAAGGTTTAACGTCTCTCTTTGCGATCTATAAAGTTAAAAATGGAGAAACAGTTAAAAGTACACTTGAATCTGAGGGTTCTCCTGCCCGAACCCAGATGAAAATAGATGTCAACTTAAAAGAAGCAATGTTAAAACTTCAGTTTCATCCTTTAATCATTAAGTATGAAACTGGTGTTGAACAGAAGAAATAATGAAAAAAAGATCACTTATAATTTCTATTGTTTCCATATGCATTATTGCATTAGTTACATACCTTTTTTTAAATAAAAACAAGAACGATGCTCCAATTAATGAGATTACTTTATTAAGTGATTACGATATTATTATCGGCGAGTTTAACGCGAGTAATACTCTGATATTATACTTTGATTATAACTGTAAGTATTGCAAAAAATTCTTTGAGAATGTTTATCCTGAGATTAAGAAACAATTTATTGATGGTGGGATATTAAAAATTGTGCTTAGACCCGTTTGCAAGTCTAATGACATTACTGCCACTAATGCCTATCAAACACTTTTATGCATTAACAAATTTGGTAATTTCGATAAATTACATCAACTTTTATTACACGAACCAAGAATAATTTATACTGAACAGTATCAGCAATTAACCGATGAATTTATCAACACTAATGCTAATGTTGCTGAATGCATTTTAAATACAAACAATGAAGCGATTCTAAAAAATATTTATGAATTTCAGGAGCTAAAAACAAAAGGAACCCCTACCTTTGTATTAAACAATAAAGTAATAGTTGGTTATAAAGATTTCCAATTTTTTGAAGATAGAATAAAAAAGAATCATTAATAATAAAAAAGATAAGCTATGAAATTAGTTACTAAACTCTCAGCTTTCCTGATAATGGGATTATTCGCATTTAGTACATTTGGTTGTAGCGAAGAAGATCCTGAGTCTTGTAATACACCCGATCAGGATATCGGCACATGTTCTGCAGACGACATTACTGTTTGTTGTGACGATGAAGGTTCATGTTACTATGTCTATCAAGGGACCAATTATGACAATGTGAATGACATTGCAGCTGTTTGTGCTTCTGCCAGTACAATTGAATTAAATTCAGTAGTTATTCAGTTTGACGCATTAACAACTCAGCTTATCAATGAAGCCCGCTCTGCAGCAATCTGCAAATAAAAAATAAAAGGCTGTCGGTTTCGACAGCCTTATTTTTTTTACCAAAATTGGTACCAGCTTTTCTTTGTTTCTTTTCTAAGTTTCTTCTCCAGTTCTTCACCTCTTAGATTAACAGCAACAATTACTCCGTCGCCATCAATTAAGAAGTTGGCAGGTATTCCTCTTACACTGTATAATTTTGAAACCTCACTTCGCCACCCTTTCAAATCGCTTACATGATAAGGCCATATAAGTCCATCATTTTCAATGGCACTCATCCAATCAGGCTTCTTCATATCCAACGATACCGAAAAGATGGTAAAACCATCACCATTCTTAAAGATGGTATCTTTAAAACTCTCATATGCATTTACTAAGGTTGGATTTTCTTTTCGGCAGGGTTTACACCACGAGGCCCAAAAGTCAATCAACACCATTTTACCTTTCAGGGAAGATAATGCAAGTGAATCACCGTTGGGTGTGACCTGAACAATGTCAGGAGCAATATCACCCACCTGATACTTCTGACTTGAGGCAGACAATGAAAAACCTAAAAAAGCTAATATTATAAATAATCGTGTCATTTCGCTATTCTTTTTATTACCGGCTAATATAATGCTTTCATACATTTAACAATTAACCATCAAATAATACACTTCAAACATGCATTTAGTTTCAATAACATTCAAAATTGATACCATTTTTTAAGTAAATTATTCCATTAATGCTTACTTTAATGCCAATTCATTATAAATCATACTATTTGATCCAAGGAAAATGAGATCCCGCATCGACATATTAATCATTTGTACAGCCATTTGTTTGGTAATACTTGCCAGTACATTTCTGTTTCCGTATGGTTTCTCTGCCATTCATGAAGGTTGGGTAGCTGGTTTCTGGCTTTTTATTTCCAACACAGGAGGTACTATTGGCGTACCTGTTATCACTCTTGTTTTTTGTATCGTTATCAGTCTTCATTATAAAGGATGGTTTAAAAAAATGTTATTCCTGACATTATCGCTACTAGGATTTTCTGTTGTTTTAGGAGGATTTGCCAAGCTAAACGAACATTTCATTAAGGAGAATTTACGCATTGAACGTCCAAACATAATTTATCTGCATAACCAAAAGGATTTTGATAGTGAGGAATTTTATAATCTTCCAACAAAAGCCGATCGACAAAAATACCTCAAAGAATTCCTGAATGAGAAAGGACCAGATTTTATCACGTTTGATGATAAACCTATTCACCCAAAAGTATTGCAGCACTGGCTAAACGAAACCGGATTCTCTTTTCCTTCAGGGCATTCAGTAAATGCTTTTTTGATGGCGACCTTAATGTCTTATCTTCTTTTATTCACATATGAAGATTTCAGAAGACGTACCTTTTTTATTCTTCCGTTTTTATGGGCAACCCTTGTTGCTTTATCCAGAGTGATTTTAGGGGTTCACTCGCCAACTGATATAGCATTAGGCGCTTTAATCGGCAGCCTCATTGCCTATCTTATTATAGTAACAGGAATAATTGATAAATATCTGAAACAAAAAGAGAACTAAAGGTAAAATCCTTAATTAGAAACAAATTCTTGAATATTTAATATCATTTGTGTAACCGAAACCTTTTCATTTCGTACAAATGAAGCAATAACAATTAATTGTTGAAAGTGTAATATTTCGAAGCTTTTACATACAATTAAAATTCAATATTAGCCTGAAGTTTAGGGGAAACAATTTTAAGGCAAACCAAATTTAACACCATATACAATAGAACTTCCGGACAATGGTTTAATATACGATTATCTATTATTAACACATTGCCGTTAGTCTTGAAATTTCTCTGAATTAAGAGTATTAACAATTGCATTTAGCTTCAATTGTCAGATATCCTTATGGAGTCTGATAATTAACCGAACCTTAGTTTAATTACCCTAACAGTTATTTACTCAGCTTTCAGCTTCAATTAAAGCGTGATAGCACAGTTTCAAAAAACAAACAATCCTTGTTACAAATAAGGACAGGGAAACTTTAAAATAGTAATTATGAAAGGGGTTATTTTAGATTGTTTAAGAAATCTGGTTTCAAAGGAATTTGGAACAAGTCAGTGGCAGGAAATATTAGTTGATTCTGGATTAAAACCAAATGAGACCATTTTATCAACCATTGATTTTGATGATCAGGTAGCAATTAGTTTAATCGGTTCTACTTGTAAAGTATTAAACCTTAGTATTGAACAAGCAGCAGAAGCTTTTGGAGATTATTGGATGAATTATTATGCCTCTAAAATCTATGCTGCCTATATGGTTAAAGCTAAGTCGGCTAAGGATTTACTTTTGATGCTGGACAATATCCACCTAAAAGTAACCAAAAGTATGCCTAATGCCCGTCCTCCAAAATTCACATACGACTGGAAGGATGATAAAACACTTGTTATGGACTATATATCAGACAGAAATCTGGTTGACTTATTCATAGGATTAGCTAAGAGTGTTGGAAAGTTTTATGACGAAAAACTAACTGTATCTAAAGGCTCGGGTAATAATGTTATCATTAAATTTCAATAATCAGATACCATTTAAGAGCTTACAATACTGATTTTATATCACCAAAACAGGAGGGTATCCGTTTTTGGACACCCTCTTAATTTTTAATTCCACTGTGTTCTTCTATAGCGCTTCCAGTTACGATTGCGCAACTTTGATGCAGAGGAATTAGTACATTCTATTCCATGGGGAAACAATAAGAACAACCTCCCATTTTTAAATAGTTATGAATCCTGGATATCTGACGATTTCCAAACCTTCTGGGAATAACAACTACCCCATTTTCATCTATACCGAATGCCTTTCTAATACGGTGCTCAAATTTTGTTTTAATTCGCTTATTAAGCACCCATTCTGTATCTTTCATTTTTCCTAGTAAAAGTGAATACTTAACCAGGAACTCCTCTATATTTAGTACGGAATAGAAACATCAATTTTTCTATTAAATATGAAATTATAACTTTCTCCGAATTTTTCTTAATTCACAACCTCTTCTTTACTAATCTTATCCATATACTTTCTTTTCATCTTCACTCTTTTAATTTCACTATTCAAGTGATTCAAACAATCTTCGTTATATGCCTCTAACCTGGCCTCCTTATACAAAGAAATTGCCTTTGCATAATCACGCTGTGATTCGCATATCAATGCCTGAAAACTATAGGTCTTTGATAAATCAACGCCTCGTAATTTGGTTGCGTAGGTTATTAGGTTCTTTGCCCTATCATACTCTTTCAGAATAATCAACAGTAGAATATAGGCCATACACACATTTAAATCTTCCGGATTATTAGCCAGGGCTTTTAAATAATATTCTTCAGCACTTTGAAGATTATTCATCTGCTCCTGCTGCAACTTACCCATTAGGTAATTGGCACCCGAATGTTCATTATCGTGACTTAAAGCATAACCCAGATTTTCAATTGCTTCTTCCAGATTGTATGGATATTGGTCGAGAGCTTTTATATAATATTGATCCGCTAATGTATTCATTGTTATTATTTTAATCTAGCAACTCTCTTCTAAGCGTGTTCTTTAAGGAGTTGCGTTTTTATTTATAATTTGATTTACTTTCCCGAATCTTAAAATCACTTCCGTAAAAGGTTCTAATTGGATTACCTCTTTGTATCTCTGAATGATTCATCCATTCGGTTTGAATTTTACTTTTTTGGTTATTTATCTCCTCAAGCTGGAAAAGATCAAATAATCTCTGTCTTGCAATCTTCTTGTTTTGAAGTTGAGATCGACTTTCAGAAACCAAAACACTTAATCCACTTGGATTATGCTTTGCTCTTATAGCCGTACTCACCTTATTCACATGCTGACCGCCGGGTCCACCTGATCGAATAGCCTGATAGCTGATATCTTTATCCTCAATAGCACAAGATTCATTTAAGAATTCAATCTTATTGACGGCAATAAACCAGTTTTTTCGTTTATGATGTTTTCGAAACTGACTTTGTCCAACCCATTGAACAGTTCCTATCCACTGTTTTGAGAAGCTTTCAACGTTTTCACCTTCTAACTTAATGCTTGCAGAGAAAAGGGTTCCATTCTCCATCCCTTTTTCTCTGTGCATTATATCGTAGTTAACATTAGCCATCTTAGCTTCGTCAATAATATACTTCAAAACTTTTGCTACCACCCAGCAGCATTCTGCAGGGCCACGTCCTGATGTTAATTGTAATATGATTGTGTTCATTTCTTTTATTGTTTATCCATTCTTACTATCTGAGGATAAAACTTACCCTCAATACTGATCAGATCATGTTGAGATGACATCACCTCTTCTAAATTTTTATAGGCCATTGGAGCTTCCTCAGTACCTCCACCAATCAGAGTAATTTTCTGCTGTTTCAATAACTTTTTCAGCTCACTGCCGGTGTTACTATCCTTGGCTTTCTTGCGACTTAAGCGCCTTCCGGCTCCATGAGAAGCTGAATTAAGTGCATTAGTATTACCTCTTCCGGAAACAATGTATCCCGGATCTACCATATTTGCAGGAATAATGCCCATCACACCTTTAGCCGTTGGTGTCGCACCTTTACGATGCACAATCAACTCCTGATCATTAATAGTCTCCTTCCAAGCAAAATTATGATGGTTCTCAATAAAGGCTACCGGCTTAATGCCTAGCGCTTTTGAAAGTCGGTAATGAATAATATCATGACACGCCTTTGCATAATCTCCAGCCAGGTTCATAGCTAACCAATATTCCTGACCTGCCTCACTGTTTAAATCGAGCCATGCTAAGTGTTGAGCTCCGTTTGGTAACTTACATTGTTGTTTAGCTATTTGAGTATAATTACCGGCAATGGCAGCACCCAATCCTCTAGATCCTGAGTGAGCAAGTAGTCCAACATATCTACCCTCTCTCAATTGAAAAGCATTGTCGCTCTCTAATTCAACAATACCGAACTCCACAAAGTGATTGCCCGAACCTGAACTTCCCAATTGATTCTGAGCTTTACCTTTTAATTGCCATAGAATATCAATTTCATTGAATTCATTTCTTGATAATACTTCATGATCCAGCTCGTGTTTCTCAATTTTACCGATACCAAAGTGCGTATGATCTTTTAAAGCACTTTTAATTTGATAACTGTTTCGGTTAATAAATTCGGCTGGAACATCATAAATACTTAGTGACATTCGGCATCCAATGTCAAGGCCCACTCCATAGGGTATTACTGCATTATCAGTCGCTAAAACACCTCCAATGGGTAATCCGTATCCAACATGTGCATCGGGCATTAAGGCTCCATATTTCGAAATAGGCAATTGCATCGCTGATGTCATCTGCCTTATTGTATCCTGAGTAATATGCTTCTTACCGAAGATGCCAAATGGCTTTTCTATAGCCTCCAAGTGATAGATGGTTCCGTTGTTTGTTTTTATTTTTCCGATTAGTTCTTCGGCTATTTTTGAAAGTGAAGCATGCTCTAAATAATCCTTTGGATTAGAATGAACTGCTTCTAAAAGTTCCAGTTTAGCCACTTTTGATAAATGCTTATAATCGCTATTAATAATGTTAATGGCCAAACTTTTAGCTCTATCTGATTTATAATTTATCTTTTTAAGGTCTTTACCTTTAATCTTAGACTTGCTCATTAGTCAGAGTAATTGACTGACTTTTCAGATAGGCTTACAACAAAATATAGCTATTGCGTGGATAGTCCTGATAAATAGAACAAACACAATAATCTAGACCTATCAAAGTCAGATGTAATAAATAAAAATGTGATTTGATGAATAAGGCTTAATTGCTTATTCAGATGATCAGACAACAAGAGGTGTGATTAGTTCTCAACTAACCATTCTGATCTATTTGCGGGTATGTGATTTAAGCTCCAACATAACTATTTCCCCTTCTTATAAAATGATACATAGGGTGAAATGCGTGGCAAATATAAAATAGAATTGTTTAATATTCCAAATCGAAGCAATAAATATTTAAATTTATAACAATAAGGGTAGTTTTCTATTCATGTTCAACAATCAATATTAACCACTGTAATATTCAGAAGCTGCCTTGACTAATTTCCCTATTTTCTTTCTTAACGATGGTGGAGATAAAACTTCAATGGAAGGTCCAAATCCCAGGATCAATCTTTCTAGCTCAAAATTAGGCACAACCCTGATTGACACAACAATACCCTCCTTCTTTTCTTCAAGAACTCGCTGCGACCAATGCAATGGTTTGGTTAAAATATAGGGTTTATTATCATTGTTGATAAAGAGCTTTATAATCCGAGGCAAAAGACCGGAATTAATGGTAACACCAATTACATTTTCATAATAGGTGTTTGGATCAAAGGTTGGATCCTCCTTAAACGGGATTTCATCCATTACTTCAAAAGAATGAATACGATCCAAAGCCAGATTCATTATCATATCCCCTTTCTTCATCTTCCCAATCAAAAACCAGCGGTTATTGTATTCTTTTAGCAGATAAGGATTAAAATAAATACGGTTGGCTTTTTTAGCTTTAAAAGACTGATAATCGATTTTAATAACCTGATTGTTTAAAACAGCCTTATATAATCCGTTAAGATGTTCCAATCCTTTCAGGTCTTCATTGCGTTCGATATGCATTACAGGACGAGAACTGGAATGCTCAGAATGTATCTTGTTTTCCAGTTTGTGAATCAGACCCGTCATTTCTTTAAAATGATTGAAACCCTGAAACTGTTTCAGAATCTCCACAGCATCATTTAATTTATTCAAATCCTGATCAGAAAGAGGTAGTTGGGTAATTGAATATACCGGATCTTCATAGGTATAGTACTTTTTATCCTGCACAATAATAGGTGCATTATAACCCAGTTTTTCACTGCGCATCATTTGAATATCCATTTGTACTGTTCTTCTGCTTACTCCCTTGTCAATACCTTCATACTCATACAATGCATCAGAGCATGCATCAATTAAATCCTCCAAAGTCCACAGACGATAACGGTTTCGAAGACATTTATCAATGGTTGTGTAACGTATTAATGCATTCCTATTAGCAGGCATATCTAATTTTTTTACAGAAAAATAGAAAAAAACTTTAACTACGCAAAAAGACTGCGCAGTGGTGTTGAATCTTTGTATCGTCAAAATGACAAAAACGTTCTTTGAAGATGATTCACTTTCTGTGATTTAAAATATTTCTTCTTTCATAAGAAGATAAAGATATGATGATGATGGCTTACAAGACGAGATGACAGTTTCTGTATAACTGCATAGTGTTGGCTTAATAAAGTTCAATATCCTGCTTGTATTTCAACTGATTCATACGTTCGATGTAGGTTGGAGGTTCGAGTCCTCCTCCTGGTAAATACCAGGATAGCACAATGGGTAGAGCAACATCACCTTTATGGCTGAGTCTAATGACGACAGGTTCGAATCCTGAAAACTGAGGTTGACCAACTCTGATTAATGGTTACAAGAAAGTAGAATGACAATCGGCCGGTTAGCATCTTAGGATGATAACAGTCTTTGGATAACCTGTGAATGAGATGAAATGATTATGAACGGTAATTACTTTCTCTGTTAAAATGTCTGTTACAACATACAGTCCTTTAAGAGACAAACTCATTATTCTGAAGTAATATTTCTCACATTCCCGTTGCCAAAGATGGCTGGTCATTCCACTATTTTAATAAAAAAACAAACTAAATATACCTTAAAATGAAACGAGTAAGAATAAACAAAGGCAAAGTAGGATTAGTGTTTAGAAATGGCGATTATTTAAAAGTATTAAATGCCGGAAAATACTGGGTGCGCTATACTGATAAGGTGGGCATCTGCAATATGTCAGAACCATTATTATTAACAATGGAACTGAACATTCTTTTACAGGATGAAGAATTAGCAAAATTGCTTAGTGTAATTGAGGTATCTGAAAATGAAATTGTTTTAAATTATAAAAATGGCGTATTCAATGGTATATTAACTGCAGGGAGATATGCCTATTGGAAAGGTCCAACCAATTATACCTTTGAAAAAATCGATATTTCAAGTACTCAAGATATTGATATAAAATATAAGTCTTTAATATCACAACCCCAACTGAGCCCTTATACAAGAACTTACAGGGTTGAGTCGTATGAGAAAGGATTATTATTTATCAATGATCAATTTGAAAAAGAGTTGAGTCCCGGCATGTATTTCTTCTGGAAAAATGACACACCTATTACTATTAAAAGTGCTGATTTACGTCAAAAGCAGTTGGAAGTATCCGGTCAGGAATTATTGACAAAGGATAAAGCCGCCTTGCGTGTGAGTTTCTTTGCGGGTTATAAGGTCGTTGATATTATAAAGGCCTTAACTGAGAATCAGGATTATACCAAACAGCTATATATATCCATTCAGTTGGCGTTGCGTGAATATATTGGTACATTAACATTGGATGAAATATTGGAACGTAAGGAAGAAGTCTCAAAATTTGTGATGGCATCATTAAAGGAAAAAGCGTTGACTTTTGGTGTTGAGATGAAGGATGGTGGTGTGCGCGATATTATTTTACCCGGTGATGTGCGAGAGATCATGAACCAGGTATTGATAGCTCAAAAGAAAGCACAAGCCAATATCATTACCAGGCGCGAAGAAACAGCTTCTACCCGAAGTTTGTTGAATACCGCCAAATTGATGGAGGACAATAAAATGTTGTTCAAGTTAAAAGAGATGGAATATGTAGAAAAGATCGCTGATAAGATAAATACTATCTCTATATCAGGAGGTGGGCAGATCGTGGATCAGTTGAGAGATATCTTTTCTCCTTCCAATTAATTGATATTGAAAGGTGCATAATATCTATGCATCTTTCATTTAAAGAATATTAAAATGAAACAAGTAATATCATCAGAGAATCGACCAATAAAAATGTGGTTGGATAATATTGAAGAGAATGCACTAACCCAGGCTAAGAACCTGGCTAATTTACCTTTTGTTCATAAACATGTGGCCTTAATGCCGGATGCTCATTCTGGATATGGAATGCCGATCGGCGGTGTTTTGGCAACTAAAGGAGTCATTATTCCCAATGCTGTTGGTGTGGATATTGGCTGTGGTATGTGCGCCATGCGAACAAATTTGGAGGATGCGGACTCTGAAACTTTAAAGCAAATAATGTCTCATATCCGTAAAACAATTCCGGTTGGTTTTGATTGGCATAAAGAATCACAAGATAAATCTTATATGCCAGAGGCTGAAGAGTTGCCATTGATAGTTGAACGACATTATAAAAAAGCAACTGTACAAATTGGCACTTTAGGTGGAGGCAACCATTTCATAGAGATCCAGCATGGCTCAGATGGAAAATTGTGGGTGATGATTCATTCCGGTAGTCGAAACCTTGGTAAACAAGTGGCTGATTATTATAATAAGCTTGCAAAACGTCTAAATGAACGTTGGCATTCGTCTGTCCCTGTTTCTTATGATTTAGCATTTTTACCCATTGAGACACAAGAAGCTCATGAGTATATCAATGAAATGAACTACTGTGTTGAATTTGCATTTGCTAATAGAAAATTGATGATGGAACGTGTGAAACATGCCTTATTGGAGGTTTTCAAAGGGAATGTGGAGTTTGATGATTTAATCAATATTGCCCATAACTATGCAGCATGGGAAAACCATTTTAATGAGAATGTATTAGTTCATAGAAAAGGAGCAACCAGAGCCCGTTTGGGTGAAACGGGTATTATTCCCGGATCACAGGGAACCAAATCATATATAGTGGAAGGTTTGGGTAACCCAGAAAGCTTCGAATCCTGTTCTCATGGAGCAGGTCGTGTGATGGGAAGAAAACAAGCTCAACGCGAATTAAATCTGGAAGCAGAAATTAAAAAGCTCAATGATAAAGGTATCATTCATGGTCTCCGCCATCAAAAGGATCTGGATGAAGCAGTCGGAGCCTACAAAGATATTAATGTAGTTATGGCTAATCAGGTAGATTTGGTTAAAATCAAAGTTGAATTAGAGCCTTTGGCAGTTGTGAAAGGATAAGCTATTAAGCGCCTAAAATAGGCGCTTTTTTATTAATCAAACACCAAATCGACACGAATCTAGAAAGTGTCTTTAACGAGGAGTTACCCAACCAGTGAAGAACTTATATTCCAGATGATGTTTAAATGTCATAACCACATTTTAACCTGATTAGGTTAATCTTCAGTCAACATACTTATTCTTTATTCGTCTTTTTTAAATACCTACTACTGAACCAGCCAATTGGTCTGTAATTATCATATTCATCACTGCCAGGATAAAGTATTGTTTCACCAGTGGGAGCCTTATCCATAATTACCAACCACCATACCCTTCCGGTCGAATCCTCTTTTGATGCTAATGCAGTACCCTGATCGCCTTTATAATAAACGGCGGAAATATTTTGCCCATCAATAACATCAAATGGAGTATCTCCTTCAGGTATACCTATTTCTATATCAGGAGCATATCTAAGATTATATGTCTCATTCTGTATTTCGAATCGGATTGGATTCATATACTTCAAAGTAGAATCAATTACAACCATATTAGCAATATCATCAACTATATTGAATTGTTCCTTCTCCTTACAATACTTGATAGTAACTAAATGATCAACCCAAGCGCCGCAACAACCATAATCAAAAAGCTTTATAACAGAACCATTTAATGTGTCCATCCATTCGACGACATGCCCAATAAAACTTTGTGTGATTCTATACTGGCCCTGATCATTCATTAGAATAACCAGCATTTCCCCTTCACCACCATTCCAACCATTATAGATTATATCAGTCCACCCATCCTGATCAATATCCTTTGAATGAAACATACCAATATTTTTTGCCCAGTGCTCTTCATAGATAAAATCATAATGTTCCTTAAAAAAAGATAGTTGTTTCAACTGATCCATATCAATGGCATTAAATCCGTGGGTTTCCCAATTAAATTCGATAGACCTATTAAAATACTTTAAATCTTGTGCTTTAATTGTCAAAGTAATTAGAAATAGAAATAATGAAAGTAATAGTTTCATGAGTTTGTGGTCGTTGATAATTAGATATTATTATAAAAGTAAGTTTTTTTAAGAATTTGGAGGCCTTGATTTTTATAACTTTCAGGTTGAAAGTAGAAATATGAGTTATGGAACAAACTATAAAGCGAATCCTTGAAAAGGAATTTAAGGCTAATCAGGTGGATATGCGCACCCGCGTTTCTATTTATGCTGTTGTAGGAAATAAGCCTATAACCTATATGGTTGATTGTTTTCTTGGAGATGGAGGTAAAAGTCTTTCCATAAGAATGAATGCTCAGCGACCATTTGAACCTAAAGTTATGCCATTAGCTTTTATGGAGGCCTCTAAACTGGCACGTTATTGCGAGATTATTGTCGAAGGTATTAAAGAGTTGGAGCAATATTCTTGAATTCATTACATGTTTAAGTATATTGATTTGAAGATTCGCTCGATGTGCTTTTAATGATATCTAACTTATCTTTTAGCCATTTGTTATGCTCCTAACAGGGGTAAAATGACCTTATTTTTTATTATTCGGACAAAAATAACGCTTTTTATCCGAATACAACACTAAGTACCACAATATCAACACCTCCAATACGGTTGATATATGATGGATACTATTACTGAAGTACTACGAATAACAACTATATTTTATGCACGATTTTCTTTGTGAACTAGAATAGATTACAATATTCCACCAATAAACAGCAGTAAAAAGCAATAAAAAGCAGTAAATAAAAACTATTTCGAAATAGCATTAAAAAAACAAACAGCATCTATGTTACTACATTTGTTTAAACATTTTTCCACAAAAAAAGCAGCCACTTTCGTAACTGCTTGATTTTTAAGTACCGAGAGGCGGGCTTGAACCGCCGACCTCAGGATTATGAATCCTGCGCTCTAACCAGCTGAGCTACCTCGGCATTTTTCAACGAAGCTTTTGATACCGCTGCATCTCTCCGTTTTTGCGGTTGCAAATGTACAAGAAATAGTATCAATGTTCCAACTAAATTTTGAAAAAAAATCAAATATTTTTCAAATCAACTGATCATCAATACTATATTTTTAAAGTCGTAAAACTTACAACCCGGTTTTTGATCGTTTTTATAATCATTCTCATAATATAAAATCAAAATGTTTATCTCTGGTAAAGTATAATTGGTTTTATTATTTGGAGATTTCTACTATATTGTGACCAATTACTAAAATATCACTATCATGTCAAGTCCAAAAGAAAGATTTGAAATAGAATATATCATTAAAACCTCGCCATCAATTCTTTTTACGCGCTTGAGTTCTCCCAGTGGCTTATCTGAATGGTTTGCCGATGACGTTAATTTAAAAGGGAAAATTTACACTTTCGTATGGGATGGAGCTGAACAACAAGCAGAGCAAACATTACGAAAAGAAAACAAAATGGTGCGTTACCATTGGTTAGAGGAAGAGGATGAAAAATCTTTTTTTGAATTTCGCATTAATGTGGATGACCTGACTGGCGAAACTGCCCTTTTGGTTATCGACCATGCCGAACCAGATGAAATTGATGATGCTACTGAATTATGGAATCAACAGATTGAAGAATTAAAACACGGTCTGGGTTCTGTATAACGTTTACTTAAAATTTTAATTAGGGTTGTTATTAAAGTAACAACCCTATTTTCTTTTCGATTTCTTTATTGACATTTGATTAACCCCTTTCATTGTAACACACCCTAATCAATCCAACCTCAATCAAATGAAGAAATTAAACCTCTTCCTAATCAAAAGCTATCTCGGACCTCTGGCTTTAACATTCTTTATTTCTGTCTTTATCCTTGTTCTGCAACTATTATGGAAATATATCGACGATCTAGTTGGCAAAGGACTCGAATCTACCATTATTGCTGAACTCATGTTTTATGCAACCATGCAGGTTATACCAATGGCTTTACCTTTGGCAATACTCCTTGCTTCATTGATGACTTTCGGCAGTCTTGGCGAAAACTATGAACTTACAGCCATCAAAGCTGCCGGTATTTCATTACCAAAAGCCATGAAACCTTTAATTGTGATTACAATTATTCTTTCGATTGCTGCATTTGGTTTCTCCAATAACATTCTACCATATGCGAATCTCCAGTTCTACTCTATTTTTAAAGATATTCAACATGCAAAACCTGAAATGGAGATTAAAGAAAAAGAGTTCTCTAATGGGATAGCTGATTTCAGTATCAAGGTAGACAAGAAGGATAAAGAAAGTAATCTACTGAGAGGAGTTATGATATACGATCAGAGAGGACAGAATATAGAAAGCAACAACGTTACCCTTGCTGACTCAGGCAGATTACAGGTATCAAAGGATAAAACTCAAATGATACTTACTCTATTTGATGGAGTTAGGTATGATGAAAGAAATGATATATTAAAGCCAGAAAAGAACTCCATTGAACATCAAAAACTAAGAAAAGACATTTTTAAAGAACAAATTAACCTGGTTGACCTGCAAGGATTTGGGTTCAACAGATCAGATAACCAGGGCCTGGCAAGCATAGGCGCTATGAAAAATCTGAAGCAACTTAAGTCAGATATTGATTCATTTCAAATACAAAAGAATAATCAAATAGCTCGCCTGACCAAAACCACTATTAATTTCTTCCCCTCATTTGATAAAATTAACAATCAAAACAATAACACCCATTTATCCAATAGACAGGCTTTAACACTAAACGAATTATCAGATCAACAAAAAGAAATAGCGATTGAAACAGCGCTCCACAGGGTAAGATCTGACAAAAATGCAATAGATAACCAAATCAGATTGATCAATATTAACGAGAATAAAATAAGAAAACACACAATTGAAATACATCGTAAATACACATTATCTTTTGCCTGTTTTATTTTCTTTTTCATTGGTGCTCCACTTGGTGCAATCATACGAAAAGGAGGACTGGGAATGCCTGTTGTAATATCTGTACTTTTCTTTATTGCATACTATATCATCGACACAATGGGCATAAAAATGGCACGAGAAGGAATTTGGCCTGTCTACTTAGGATTGTGGTTATCTTCTGTAATTATTCTACCCATAGGAATATTTTTAACCTATCAGTCAACTACCGATTCCAGTCTCTTAAGTTCAGATGCTCTGCTGGCCTATTTCAAAAAGTTTATTAAACGTGAGAAATACGATTTAACAAACAGACTTGATAGTTAAAACAAGTGTTACAATTTTCTAATTTACTGTTCCTAATATTCAGCAAACTTAAATTTCGAATGTAAACTATACAGATTATTCTTTCATTCAACTACCTTTGTATTGAATTTCTAAATAGTATGGCAATCAACTAAGGGATGAAGAAATTAAACCTGTTTATAATTAAAAGTTATCTTGGTCCATTATCCATGACTTTCTTTATTTCACTATTCATATTAGTGATGCAATTTCTTTGGAAATATGTTGACGATATGGTAGGTAAAGGTTTAGAGACTCCAGTTTTGGCTGAATTATTGTTTTATGCAACCTTGCAGGTTGTTCCGATGGCTCTTCCTCTTGCTATTTTGCTGGCTTCATTAATGACCTTTGGTAATTTGGGAGAAAACTATGAATTAACTGCAATCAAAGCAGCAGGCATTTCATTACCCCGAACGATGAAACCCCTGATATACATTACAATTTTCATTTCTATTGCGGCTTTCTGGTTTTCAAATAATGTTTTACCCTACGCCAATCTGAAGCTATATTCGTTATTATACGATGTAAAACAAGCTAAACCTGAACTGGAAATTAAAGAACAGATTTTTTATGATGGATTTGAGAATTTCAGGATTAAAATTGACCATAAAGATAAGGAGACCAATCTGCTTCATAACATTATGATCTACGATCATCGTGACCGGTTTAATAAAAACACAAATGTAACACTTGCCGACTCAGGCCGATTGCAGGTTTCAGCTGATAAGCGTAACATGGTTCTTACACTTTTAGACGGTGTTCGTTACGACGAAAAACAAGGCGAAAACAATAAACGACTTCGTGATCGTGATTTACAGAAATTCCGACGGGATGTATTTAAAGAGCAAATTGCTTTAATTGATCTTCAGGGAATGAATTTTGACAGAACAGATGAAAATCTTTTTGCAAACTACGACCGAATGAAAAATCTGAATCAATTAACTCACGACATTGATTCTTTTAATATTCAACGTAATCAATACGTTCAGCGCCTGACAAAAACATCTGAAAATTTCTACTTTCAGACAGCCAGATATGCAGCCAGAAGAAATAAGCAGGAAAATTCAGCTCTTACTTTTATTGATTCAGCCAAAGTTGAAAACCCAGATACATTATTTGCTGGCCTTACCATTCATCAGAAAAAAATGGCTTTAGAAGGTGCCTTACGTAAAGCCCGTGACAATAAAAATCAGATGGACGAAGAAAAAAGGCATATTATTGCACAGGATAGCAAAATTCGAAAACACACCATTGAACTGCATCGGAAATTTACTCTATCGTTTGCCTGTTTTATTTTCTTCTTTATCGGAGCACCGCTGGGTGCCATTATTCGAAAAGGCGGGTTGGGAATGCCTGTTGTTATTTCAGTGCTGTTCTTTATTGTTTACTACATCATCGACACGATGGGTGCAAAAATGGCAAGAGAAGGAATCTGGCCGGTATATCAGGGCATGTGGTTATCCTCAACCGTATTATTGCCGTTGGGAATCTTCCTTACTTATAAATCAGCAACCGACTCAACCCTGCTAAATGCCGATGCTTATATCATTTTCTTCCAAAAATTATTTAAGCGCGAAAAATTTGATTTAACCAACCGATTAGATAACAAAGAAGATATTAAAACCGACTAAGTGAGCATTTTCATTGTTCTGATGCCAATATTTTAACTAATTTTGCAGTCTGAAAACGGAATACTCCGATAAAACAAAATCAAATGCCAGAAGCTCAGGAATTTAAACTTAACACCATTGAGGAAGCTATTCAAGCAATCAAAAATGGTGAATTAATTATTGTTGTTGATGATGAAGATCGTGAGAACGAAGGCGATTTTATTGCTGCAGCAGAACTGATTACTCCGGAGAAAGTTAATTTTATGGCAACTCATGGTAGAGGTTTAATCTGTACTCCTCTAACAGAAGAACGTTGCGAAGAATTAGACCTGGAGCTAATGGTTGGCAAAAATACCTCGAGTCATGCCACTCCATTTACTGTTTCAGTTGATTTGTTGGGTCATGGATGTACAACAGGCATCTCAGCATCCGATCGTGCCAAAACCATTGTAGCTTTGGCTGATCCTAAAACAGAACCCGAAGAATTAGGACGTCCTGGTCATATTTTCCCTTTAAAAGCAAAAAGCAGAGGAGTTTTACGCAGAGCAGGGCATACCGAAGCCGGAGTTGACTTAACCCGACTGGCCGGATTAAATCCCGCAGCTGTATTAGTGGAGATTCTGAATGAAGACGGTACGATGGCTCGTCTTCCACAACTAATTGAAATTGCAAAGAAATTCAATCTTAAGATTGTTACCATACAAGATTTGATTGCCTATCGTTTGAAGAACGAAAGCCTGATTGTTAAAGGTGTTGAAGTAAATCTTCCAACAACGCATGGCGATTTCAGATTTATACCTTTTAAACAAAAATCAAACGGACTTGAGCACATGGCCTTAATAAAAGGTACATGGGAAGAAGATGAAGCCATTCTGGTACGCGTTCATTCATCATGTGCCACAGGTGATATTTTCGGTTCACTACGTTGCGAATGTGGAGAGCAATTGCACAAAGCCATGGAAACTATCAACAAAGAAGGCAAAGGTGTAATTGTGTATATGAATCAGGAAGGTCGCGGTATTGGCTTAATGAATAAAATTAAAGCCTACAAACTGCAGGAAGAAGGCTTAGACACTGTTGACGCCAACACTGAACTGGGCTTTGATGCTGACGAACGAGATTACGGAGTAGGTGCACAAATTTTACGAGAATTGGGTATTAGAAAAATGCGCCTGATGTCAAACAACCCAATAAAACGAATTGGATTGGAAGGATACGGTCTTAAAGTAGTAGAAAATGTAGGCATTGAAGTTAACCCCAATCCGCACAACGAATTTTACATGAAAACAAAACAGGAAAGAATGGGGCACAACCTCCAGTTTTTCAAGTATAAAAAATAGAACAAAAGGAGGCTAAAACCTCCTTTTTTCATTTTCTTTTGTTATTACAAAAACATATTTAACCACAATGTGTTTATAGAATAGTTCTGGTGGGTACCATTACTTATTTTGCGGTCAAGTAATATGTGTTTATTAAAGGGTTAGATGGGTGAATGAATGTTACATAAGCACAGTTGGACCCACCGGTTCTTATTATACTTTATGAATCACACCGGAACACGAATCTTTTGAAGCTCCGGTAACCGAAGACCAACAATTATTTTCACCCCTAAACCGCAATACTCCTAAAAAAGCAAAAATCAAAGCTTCTTTGTAATCAATCAGATTCTGATCAGGTATAATTAGTTGATGATTCAGTTTTTCTTTAAATAAATCCATCAGATAGCCATTATTTACACCTCCTCCGGTAAATAACACTTCACCTTTTTGAAAAGCATTAAGGTCTTTTGAGAAAATAGTTGCAACATGCTCATAATAAGTTCGTGCAATATTTTCAACCGGATCATTCGCATACTCGTTGATCACGGGCCATAATTCTTTTTCAACCCACTCCTGCCCCAACGACTTGGGTGCTGTTAATTGATAGTATTCAAGGTTATTTAATTTTTGCAAAAGCGAATCTATCACTTGTCCTTTTCTACCTAATTGCCCGTCCTCATCAAATTCTTTACCGGTTCTTTGTGCCAGTTTATTAAGTATGAAATTAACAGCACAAATGTCCCAGGCAATCCTCCTTTCATCCATTAAAACCGAAACATTAGCAAACCCACCCAGATTAACACAAGCCGTATATCTATCAAATAATAAATGATCACCAACAGGTACCAAAGGAGCACCCTGGCCTCTAAAACATATATCCAACGACCGAAAATCACTAATCGTTGTAATACCTGTAACTGCAGCTATCATACCTCCATCGCCCAGTTGAAAATTCATTTGATTCCAGGGCTCATGATAGATTGTATGCCCATGTGATGCTATAAAATCAACCTTTTCTTCCACATCCTGAAGAAAAAAGGCGACTTGCTGCCCTAACCACTTCCCATAATCGCGATGCAACTGCATTAGTTCAGATCCATTTGAAAAGTAGGCTCTTCTTAATTGTCTTTCCCATTCTTCGGAGTACTTAACAGTTTGAGTTTTTACGAATGAATAACTCCATTTTCCGTCATTAATGCTTAAATTACACAAAGCAATGTCAAGACCATCCAACGAGGTTCCTGACATAAGGCCTACACAACAATAGGATTTATTAATTTGTTCTAACATATACAAGTGCACTAAATCAATGATATTGATAGTAAAAATAGATAATTCAACCCTTAATCAATAAAAAATCTACCAAATGCCAGACATTTCAACAACCTACATGGGTCTACACCTGAAAAGTCCGATTATTGTTGCCAGCTCAGGTTTAACCAATTCATTGGATGACATTAAGAAAGCTGAGGCAGCAGGCGCGGGTGCCGTAGTATTAAAATCATTATTCGAGGAAGAGATCATCACCGAGATGGATAGACAACTGAGTAAGATGCACTCAGAAAATTACCTCTACCCTGAAACCATGGATTTTTATGAGAACTACGATGTGGAAGACACCCTGACGGGCTATCTTAAACTAATTAACGATGTAAAACATGAAACTAAAATTCCAGTAATTGCCAGTGTCAATTGTATTACATCGCATAATTGGCCATACTTTGCCAAATCACTGGAAGATGCCGGAGCAGATGCACTAGAATTAAACATTTCGGTCTCACCAGACGATATTGATCAATTGTCGACTGATTATGAAGCTACATACTTTGACATCATTAAAGAGGTACTTAAAGAAGTTAAAATACCAGTTGCCATAAAAATAAGCCATTATTTTTCCAACCTTGGCGGCATGATTAAAAAGTTATCTGAAACAGGAATTTCCGGGTTAGTCCTTTTTAACCGATTCTACTCTCCGGATATTGACACAGATAATCTGGAAGTAGTACCAACACACATCTTTAGTGAAGAGAAAGAATATGTGATGCCTTTGCGCTGGATTGCCATCACTTCGGATAAAGTAAAATGTGACCTTTCAGCAACAACAGGCATTCATGATTCAAAAACCATCATCAAGATGATTTTGGCTGGCGCCTCAACTGTTCAATTGGCCAGCTCGCTTTATAAAAACGGAGTTGAAACCATTGAACGCTATAATCGTGAAATAGAAAGCTGGATGACTAAAAAAGAATTTGATAGCATTGATCAGTTCAAAGGTATGCTTAGTCAGAGTAAACTCACTAATCCTGCTGGATATTTCCGACTTCAGTTTATGAAACAATTCAGTAACAAATAAATAACTAGCCGGGGATTCTACTCCGGCTTTTTAATTGGATACCTTTCGAATGTTATTTAAATCAGAATAAGCCAAATGATATGAACACCTTTCTTAGTCTGCCTTTTTTTATTGCTTTCGTTTAGATAATTTCGCAACTTATTCTAAAGAGAAAGAATGTATACAGACGACTCATATATGGCACAGCCTTTAAAAGAAGGTGTTGATTTTTACATGGATCCCAAAGGCTATCGGGTAATGACGGCCAAATACCTGACAGAAAGAGGATATTGCTGCGGAAACGGCTGCAGACACTGCCCTTATTTTCCACCTCATCACAAAGGTAATCGCGAATTAAAAGAATAACAGTTGGTTATGGAAGATAGAAATTTACGAATAGTATTTATGGGCACTCCCGACTTTGCAGTTGAAAGCCTGAAAGCACTGGTTGAAAATAAATTTAATGTTGTAGGTGTTATCACTGCTCCGGATCGCCCTGCCGGTCGCGGACAGAAATTGACACAATCGCCGGTAAAAGAATATGCAGTGGAGGTAGGATTACCTGTTTTACAGCCTGAGAAACTGAAAAATGAAGACTTTTTAAATCAACTTCGTGACCTAAAAGCTGATCTACAAGTTATTGTTGCATTTCGTATGTTGCCTGAAGTGGTTTGGAATATGCCTCGTTTGGGTTCACTCAACCTACATGGTTCATTATTACCACAATACCGTGGTGCTGCCCCTATCAACTGGGCCGTAATTAATGGAGATAAAAAAACAGGAGTTACCACTTTCTTCCTACAACACGAGATTGATACCGGTAATATTATTATGCAGGAAGAGATGCCGATACTTGACGATGACACGGCCGGTTCGGTTCACGATAAAATGATGGTACTGGGAGCTGAGGTGATTTTAAAAACAGTGGATGCTATTCATAAAAATGAAGTTAAAGCAGTTCCTCAAAACGAATTCTCCAACGAAAGTGAATTACGTCCAGCACCTAAAATTTTCAAAGAAGATTGTAAAATTGACTGGAACAACAGCTCGGAAGCCATCAGAAATAAAATCAGAGGATTGTCGCCCTATCCAACTGCCTGGACTGAACTTGAGATGAACAACGGGAAGCTGATCAGCATCAAGATTTTTAATGCAATTATTTCAGATAAATTACAATTAAAGCCGGGTACAATCGAAAGTGATAACAAAACATTCATTGCCATCGGCACAAACGACAAAGCCATACTAATTACCGACATACAGCTGGCCGGTAAAAAACGCATGCTTACTCAGGAATTATTAAGA
This sequence comes from Carboxylicivirga caseinilyticus, assembly GCF_050589785.1. Lineage (NCBI taxonomy): Bacteria > Pseudomonadati > Bacteroidota > Bacteroidia > Marinilabiliales > Marinilabiliaceae > Carboxylicivirga > Carboxylicivirga caseinilyticus. The sequence goes on from NZ_JBNGOX010000004.1 coordinate 145,201, forward strand.
GGTTTCGACTCTGAACAAATAAAGGGAATCAAATAAAAAAGCGGCTAATGCCGCTTTTTCTTTATTTCTTTTTGCTTCGTAAATTCAGTTTATCACCTACCTTCAACTTAGCATTCTCATTCAATCCATTATAACGCATCAGGCTTTTTATTTTTACTCCGTATTTTTGAGAAATATAGTGTAAAGTCTCGCCCTCTTTAACCGTATGAATCTGGTGTCTGCGATTAGCTTTCCCTTTTTTCGATTGAATATACAAATAGCGGTATTTACTGATATCTGCACCTTTTTTAATATCGTTGTATTTATATAATTCCCAATCTCTTAAACCAAATTCAGTGGCAATAGCTTCAAAAGTATCTCCTTCCTCTGTACGAATATATTTAACTCCATTATTGTAATCTGGAACATGAGTATTGTATGGATTGATTACAAAATTATCATTTCCGGAAACAGATTTTTTGGCATCACTTCTGGTCCACTCCTGCTCCTCATCAAGCAAATACAATTTATTCTCCTCTATAATATTAATTAAACGATGAGCATATTTCGGATCGGTAGCATAACCCGCTTTTTTCAATCCTTTTGCCCAACCTTTATAATCAGTTGTTTTTAATTCAAATAAAGAAGCATAACGCTGTTTCCCGGTTAAAAAATCAGAGTGATCGATATATGACTCATAAACTGTTTTGTATTTTCTGAAACATTCATTTCTGCGATCATCATCATGATATACCTTCTGACCATTCCAGTCGCTATGACACTTAATACCAAAATGATTGTTTGATTTACGTGCCAGTGTACTGTTACCATTACCCGATTCAAGAATACCTTGAGCCATGGTAATACTTGCTGGTATCCGGGTTCGTTTCATTTCTTTTATAGCCAGATCCTTGTACAACTCAATATAGTCGGCAGTAGTGTATTTTCGTTTTGACTGAGCTTGAACTGAAAAGAAATTAATTGATAAAACTGCTAATAATAAAACCGCTATACGAGTCATTTGCTAAACTTTAATTAAATTACATGGCTTGGCTTCGGACAAAGATAAAAATTTAGCTTTGCTACCAAATGTTTAGCCTTTAAAAACAATATTGTAATTTTGAAAACGCAAAGATGAAATAAAACTTGTATAAGAAGAACATAAAATTTCCCAAACCGAATGAATCTAATTCTGAACCTTTCCTAATTTTGTTTTAGATGATCAAAAAACAAATGGATCATTTACTGCAAATTAAGATCAGATACTAATTGCACAAGATGAAAAACATAAATATCAACACGCACATAACAGTTTTCGAATCGCAATCAGAACTACCTGTTGCCGATCAGGAACTGGTTGAAGCTGCCAAAGAAGCTTGCCTGAAAGCATATGCCCCTTACTCAAGTTTTAACGTTGGAGCAGCAATCAGATTGGCTAATGGAGTAATTATTAAAGGTAATAACCAGGAAAACGCAGCCTACCCTTCTGGCTTATGTGCCGAACGAGTTGCCATGTTTTATGCAAACTCAAGCTATCCTGATGTTGCAGTACTTGGTATTGCAGTAATTGCCATGAACGATGACGGAGTGATTAAAAATCCGATAGCTCCATGCGGTTCGTGTCGTCAGGTATTACTTGAAACCGAGTTACGCATGAAGCAGGAATTTTATACATTATTGATTGGAGCTACAGAGGTATATAAGATTGACAGTTCAGCAGCTTTATTACCCCTGTCGTTTACCGGAGAAGGATTAAAACGTAAAAAGCCGTAAGGCTAGTTTACGTTTTTAAATTCTTTCCACAATGGCTCATCATCTGGTGTTTTGGCAATAATCTCTACAGGCTCTTTTTTAACCGGATGAATAAATGATATTCTGCGTGCATGTAACGAGATACCACCATCCTTATTGGAACGACTGAACCCATATTTCAGATCACCTTTAATGGGGCAACCAATCTTTGCCAACTGGCAGCGAATCTGATGATGACGACCTGTTTGAAGATCCACCTCCAACAGGTAATAATTTTTCAGGCCTGAAACCAATCGATAATTAAGAATAGCTTCTTTTGCACCTGCCCGCATCTTTGGAAATGCATAAGACTTATTTTTTTCTGAATTCTTCAGAATATAATGTCGTAATTCAGCTTCATCCACCTCAGGTAATTCACCCACAATGGCCCAATAGGTCTTTTTAACTTCCTTATCCTGAAACATTTTATTCAGACGAGTTAAAGCCTTTGTTGTTCTGGCAAATAAAACTACTCCACTCACCGGACGATCCAAACGATGCACTACTCCCAGGAATACATCCCCGGGTTTATCGTATTTCTTTTTGATATACTCCTTAACCTTGTCACTAAGCGTCTGGTCTCCGGTTTTATCACCCTGCACAATATCAGATCCGGATTTATTAACCGCAATGATATGGTTATCTTCGTAAAGAATATCGAGTTTACTCATCAATCAATTTATTAATATTGCTCTCTTTCATTTGGAAAATCAACACTCTTCACATCATCAATGTAATTACCAACAGCTCCTGTAATTTCGGCATACAAATTATGGTAACGTCTTAAGAAACGAGGTGAGAACTCCTGATTAATCCCCAACATATCATGTAAAACCAACACCTGGCCATCTACTTTATTACCAGCACCGATACCTATGATAGGAATATGAAGCTCTTCGGCAACACGACCTGCCAAATCAGCCGGAATTTTTTCCAATACAATAGCAAAACAACCTGCTTCCTGCAACAAGTGAGCATCCTCAATTAGCTTATTGGCTTCCTCTTCCTGACGGGCACGAACTGCGTAAGTACCAAATTTATGAATAGATTGAGGTGTTAATCCCAGGTGTCCCATCACTGGTATACCAGCAGATAAAATACGTTGCACCGATTCAATAATCTCACTTCCTCCTTCTATCTTAACAGCATCAGCTGCCGTTTCTTTCATAATTCGAATAGAAGAAGTCAAGGCCTCTTTAGAGTTTCCCTGATAAGTTCCAAAAGGAAGGTCAACCACGACCAATGAACGTTCTACTGCTCTTACTACAGAAGCACCATGATAAATCATCTGATCCAGGGTGATCGGTAATGTGGTTTCCCATCCGGCCATTACGTTTGAGGCTGAATCACCAACCAATATAACATCAACTCCTGCACGATCAACTATATGGGCCAAAGAGTAGTCATAGGCTGTTAACATGGCTATCTTTTCCCCTTTCATTTTTAACTCACTCAATACATGTGTGGTTACTCTTCTAGGGCGTTCCTTTGCTACTGACATTTTTTAATTTTTAAGATGCCTCACGGCAATTAAATATCGTTATGCAGATTTTGGATTTATGAAATAACGACCTGCAAAGTTAGTAATTTGAATGAGGCAAAACCAAAAGTTAATAGCATTATTGGAAATTCAATGGTTAATAGTTCATAAAACACGAATTAGAGGAATACAATTCTCTAAAAATGTTGTAAAAATTAATAAAACTATTCACCTATTTTTTCAGTTTTAACAAGCCCAATAAGCCTAACAACATAATGACCAGTCCAATGTATTTAGTCTCAAACCACCGGTCGAAAACCAAATCCATCTCCACCATGGCAGAATCCTCACCAAAACGAGGATCAAAACCATCTACAGAAATTTTCCACCCTTTAAAACTATGATGCTGAGAAGGACTTAAAGAATGATCTTCATATTTCGAAACGGTATCAAAAACACGTATCTGGGCAATATAACTCTGTTTCTGACTATACAACAGCGACACTTTCAGGCTTTCATCTACGTCCAATGATAAAGGCATATTTCCGGCACTACCAGTACTCACCCATCCTTCGTTTATTAAAATTCCATCGGTATTTGAAATTTTAATTTGAGCAGCCTGTACACTTATTGAAGTATCCCTCGCTTCAAATCCATTAACTGATCCGGTTGCTTTTGGTAAATAGGCTTCCACATCAACCTTCATTTTGCCCAAGGCTACTGATCCTGATTGTAAGAAAGGTGCTGATTCTAATATATTCATACCTTCCGGATTATTTTCTCTGAGAGCAAATTCCAATTCCTTGATAGGTAATTCAAGATTAAGAAGCTTTAAAGCAAAAGGAGTCCGCAGTATTCGGCCATCATGATTTTTCCCTTCAAATATAGCGCGATCATTGCCTATCACCATTTTCATATGATAGTAATCATTTTGTCCTGCTATAGTTGCCATAACAAACACAAGATATCCAAGCAAAGGAAAGATGGGTATCATTTTATTTAAGCCTTGATATTTCTTAATAACAATTGACATTGAAATACCAGAAACCAGGACAACATAAATCAATAAAAAGAAAGCCGGTAGTCCAGTCAGGTACGAGAAATAAGCTAATTTATTACTAAGCGGATCAATAATTAACACCCCTCCGATAATCAGAGACAAAACCATAGATGGTAATAACGCGCCAAAAGAGGCCAACTGTTTAATGAATAATTTATCAGTTATAACACCAATTGCCATACCCATTATAAGGAGCACCAGAAAGAAGTACAAATTCTGTGGCCACAATGGTTTAAACAAGGTAAATTGTCCTAAAACAGAATCAAATAAGAACCCCATTGCTAAAAGCAACAGGGTGATAAGTATACCGGAAATCCATATGGTTCCCTTTTTATTTTTCTCCATATAAAATCTTATTAATGAACTTCGTGATATCCAGTTATAATACTTTTAAAGTTAGCAAAAAAAGTCGCACCCATAGTAGCAAAGTACAAATGAATAATCAAAAACATACTCACAAGAAATCCTGTTGATGCATGTAACAATGCCGTTAATAAGGTACCGCCTATCCCAAAGAAGTTATCAATAATTAATTCGGGAAATAACAAAGCAATACCTGTTATAATTAATACAGGATAAAGTACAAACATCACTCCAACATAGGTTATCTGTTGCAATGGATTAAACTTCATATTCCAGGAGGTAGGATAAGGAGCTTCTTCATTTTTAAATACTCCAAAAACATAATATCTAATCTGCATGGCCAGTCGCTTACCTAATTCCTTAAATACTATATTATAATGGCGCCTGTTACTGGTTGTAAAAAAGAAAAAGAGATAGAACAAGTACGATATCAAGATTATAATTCCGGAAACATTATGACTTGCAACAGCTAGATCAAAGGGAACCAGAATCCAGTTCGGATTGGAATATTGCATACTGATACCTGTAATCAAAAGAACCAAAAAGAAGATTGCATTTAGTGCATGCCAAACTCTTAACCACGTTGGATATAAAAATAACTTTTCGCTCATATCACTTCTTGTTTTTGATTGTTAAACGAAGAATAAAATGGATCAACAAACCTATCAACAACATCCCAAAAAGAATTACACTAACATAATTCAAGGCCAGATTACGATTAGCACCAATCATATAACCTTCATTAAGGATGGCTGCATTAATAAATCCACTTTCCTCACGACTTTCTTTAACTCTGTGAGAATATAATGATTCCATCAATACAGAATTGGCACTATGACACTTCACACAATTCTTTAAAGCTTCTTCTTTTGGTAAAATCTTATGTGACACCAGTAAATCACTTTGAACCTGAGTATGGCAGTCAATACAACGAACATTTTCAAAATGATTAGGTTGATTTGGTAACCAGTTATGCGTTTCTGCAATATCTTTCGGCATCTCATCACTGATTAACCCAAACTTAAACTTGTTCGTGTGACAGTCGAGACACATTTGGTTACTTAGTGAAACCACATCTTTTATACTTTCCTGCCCACGCAATGCCAGTTGATATCCATGTGGATCATGACACATCCAACAATTGAACTTATCATCATTGGCTTTGAAGTGAACACTCTCCATAAATGCCTGCTCAATACCTTCAAAATTGTATTTCGCAAAGTTATCGTCTCCACCATGGCAATCAATACAAGCATATTTCTCTTCCATTCTCAACTCTCCTGAATGTGGAAATGTCTCGTAATCGGGTCTGTGACAATCGGTACATGAAAATTCTTTATGTACCGAAATATGCATCTTCACACTATCGATGTGATAGAATGGATTCATTGGACGTTTATCAACTTTTCCTGTCCACTCATTATCGTATTGATAAAAAACCTGGCCATGACATTTCAGACATTGTTGATTCTGCTGCGCATTACCATAAATACAAAGAGTTAGTAATACAATAAGAAAACAACTGGTTTTATATATTTTCGCCATACTCATTGATTTAGAATATCGATTATATAAAAACTGCCCAACAAGAAGTATGACTCTTCAAGCGGGCAGAGATTTTGTATGTAATATCACCTATTTTTTAAGACTTTTGATATACGTTATTACAGCCCAACGTTCTTCTTCATCTGTAATTTTCTTTTCAAAATTTGGCATATCATCCCTGCCAACGATTGACATATAATAAATGACTCCATCCTTCAAAGCTTTAAACTCGGCTGTTGTAAAGTCACCTAAATCAGCGTCAATACTTCTTGCTTTTGGTCCATCGCCTTGCCCAAAATTACCATGACAAGATTTACAATGCTTTGCATAAGTCATCTTACCTAATTTTAAAGCATCAGCGTCATCGGCAGCATTTGGGTTTTTCATTGCCTTATATTTATCAGGTACATCCCAAGGCTTTTTTTCCTGCCCAAAAGACATCAACAACAGGGCAAACAACACTATCAAACTTCCAGTAAAAATCTTTGCTCTTTTCATATGGTATTGTTTTTAATTTGACAAACTTTTAAAAATTCCACAAACGTGTAATATTAAATCCGAAGCGAATACTTTTAGTGTCCCAATCGGTATCATTATACATGTATAATTCCTGAGGTAATATGCCTACTCCATTTGATATAAATATCTGAAAAGCATGTGTACTGGTTGAGACCTCATAACCTACAGAAAAATGCATCTTGTGGTTATAGTAGAATTCGGTATGTTCAGACATACTTTCAATCTGAAGTGGAATTCCTCCTTCAAAAGTAAGTGAAGATTGAGGACTGAATTTAATTCGTCCTCCAAAACCAATGCCCATTTTATCGTGGTCCATCAGACTGTCTACTGCATTGAAATGAGTAAAATTCACACTCGCCTGTAATGATAGCCAATCATTTACTTTACGACCAACAATTAATTCTGAGAAATAGGACATACGGTCAGAAAACTCATAGTTCTTGCCAAATACTGATTCATGCTGAGCATTTATTGCAGCGTTACCATAAAGAGTTAAACTCACAGGTATGGTATTTTCACGAGTCTGCTCAAAAACAGTATACTTAGCTTGAAAATCCTGGTATTTCTTTTGACTATTGGTACCAAATCCAACACTTAGTTTATCAATTATGGTATAGTTAAGTCCGAGGCGAATATTTGCTCCGGGAGCCATAATTCCGTACACATCACTTATACCGTTTTCCATTGGACCAAAACGGTGACTTATTACCATCTCCAATGTTTTTGCATACTGAGTAACACTGGTTTGATGACTAATCAGAGTTCCGGATTCCCATGGGGAACGAACCGGTTTATCAATCTTCTTTTCTGTTTCAGCTTCTTCCTGAGCAAACAAAACACTACTTGAAAGTAGAGCTAAAACCAATGTTAATATATATTTCTTCATACTGTACAGGTTTTAGTTATCTTGTGCTCCTTGTTGAATCCACACTTTTATCAACTCCCGCTGATTACTTACATAGTCTTTATCTGAATGTACTCCTGATGATCCGGGCATTGTTAAGATTAAACTTTCAGTGGGATTTTCTGTATTAATTCTGCTTTCTGATTGTAAAGACTGATAGGCATAACCTACTCTTAAATCCAGACCTGCAGTACTTGGATGACAACTTGTACAACCTTGAGTAGACCAAATTGGCTCTATCTGTTCAGAAAAACTTACCGTTTCATCTGGATCAACAGGTGCACCTGTATCTGGTGTAATGAAATTGTACTCACAACTGCTCAATACACCTAAGATAAACAACACACCAAATATCTTGATTGCTTTCATTATATTCATATGAATAACTTTACCTAAAATTCAGATGTCAATTAATAATTGACATCTGAAAATCAGTGATATTTTTACTGAAGAACGGCTAATGATTCATTTACCAACATCCTGGCATACTTAGGATTATGAATCATCATACTAAGATCTTCTTCTACAAATTTGTAGTTATAAATCGCACCAGCTATTTCATGAGATACGGTAAGTGGATTTGAACTACTAGCTCTGTTTACTCCATCGTTACCTAAAACATAACCTGAAGCATCAATATATTTTAGTTCAAATAATTTGTCATGCAATTCTTCTAACAGTACCATATTACTATTACGAGCCGACTCTACATAATCAGTCATAAGTGCATCAGAAGTCATATCCTCATGACAGGCAACACATCCGGCACTATTTACTACCTTATCATCACCCCATTCACCTGTACTTACATGATTAGTATGTCCACCAATTTCAAAATCACCTTTTGCCATATGACAAGTAATACAATCACTAGAAGTTGCATGAGTTGAATTGACATACGTATTACTTCCAAGTTCGACTGCACCTGACATTCCGGCACCAGCGATCATATTACCCTGTGGACCGTGATGAGGACCAAAACGATAAGATGTAATAGTATATAAGTCAGATGAGCTTGGATCAATAGTATCAACCGGTCTTGATTGGTGACAAGTTATACAAGTATTTGCATTGGCATTATTAGCTTCATAATTAAGACCTCCTTGAATAAAGTCGACACCTGTATGATTTCTAAGTGTCCAATCCTCTGAAGTGTATGTCTCGTGAATTTGATGACATGTGTAACAGTTTGCAGGTAGTGGCATAGTTGGTGCACTCTCTACGGCTCCGGTTAGTACATATTCCTGGAAACCTTGAGATGAATGACATTGTGCACAACTGGAACTTGTTCCTCTCGCCCATGAAGTACCTTCTGCATGGCCAGAATGCTCCCACATGGCTCCTTTTAGTACCAAATTTTCGTTATTAACATGACACTGAACACAGCCAGCAGTACCATTGGAACCATCCATACCGTTTTCTCCATCTTCACCGTCAGCACCAGCAGGACCTTCTTTAGTACAACTCATTGTTAAAGCAGCTAAAACCACAATAAACAGGTACATTAATTTTTTCAGCTCTTTCATACTTTTTGGATTTAAATGTTAACCCTCCTTTAATAATTTCAGTTTTAACAAGTTTAATGTTTTTTAACAAATAAAGAACAATGGAATAATTGCAAGTGGTGATTGATAAATATCAATACAAACTATCTTAACGCCTAATATTCTACATCTTACATATTTCGGTAATATTTTTACCTTATTATCTAATCTAGAACGATTATAAGCAATAGTTACTGCATTCCAATTTCTTACTTCATATTTGATCTATATTCTGATCAGAATAAAATTTGAATAAAACACTCAACTTATTTTGTTAATATTTGTTATTTATTGTGTAATCATTATTTTTATAATCATATATACCTACATCAATATCTAAATGCCTCAATATGAACAATGCCCAGTTGCTTATCAATAATTGTGCAAGCTGCAATCTCAAATTTTATGGTTTTGATACCATGAGCACTGAGCAATTGAACATTTTCAAGGAATCACACTGCAGAGTTGAATTTAAAAAAGGAGAAACACTGATTAAGCAAGGAGCTAGATGTAGTAACCTGGTTTGTATAAAATCAGGCTATGTAAAAATGCATGTTGAAGGCCTGGGAGGTAAAAGTTTAATTATCAAAGTTTTAAAACCAGGTGATTTCATTATCAGTCCGGGAATATTTGATGATTACAGAAATCACTTTTCAGCTTCTGCAATAACTGATGTAAACACATGTTTGATTAGTATAGATGCTTTTTCGAATGTGTTTCATTCAAATGATCAATTTGCTGAATCAATTCTCAGGCACAATCATCAATTGATGCAAACATTATACAATCAGTTAATTAATCTTTCTCATAAAAAAATGACCGGCAGGGTGGCTGACACCTTATTGTATCTCTCTAATGAGGTGTATGAGTCAAATATCTTTTATACTACACTCTCCAGGCAGGATATGGCAGATTTATCAAGTGTATCTAAAGAGAGTCTTATTCGAATTTTAAAAGATTTTAAGGACAGTGGTATCATACTGGTTGAAGGCAATCAATTTAAAATTCAAGCTACTACTACACTCCAGAAAATTAGTCAGGCTGGTTAAATGAATGGATAAACAATCTCAAATAATTTACAAGTTATTATCCAATATTTCTAATGCGCTAATCTACTCTAATCTTTGGGTGGCATTATCAGCTGGATCAATAACGATATTTATTTTCGTAATCAACAACATAGCAATTAACTATGAAATAGTTATTATAAATATTAGTCTTACATTTTTATCATACAATTACATTTACACGGTTGGGAACAGAACTAATCCAGAGAAGATGGAAGATCATCGTAAAAGATGGATGGACAAAAACCTCATCCCAGCAATTATCCTAAACATTCTAGCTGTAGTTTATATATCGATTCAATTATTTTCTTTAAACAAGATTCAATGGATAATTATTTTGGTACTATCCTCCTTGTCAATTCTTTACCTTTTACCCAACAAAAACCATATTGGACTACGATGGTTACCCGGTTTAAAAATTGTTACTATTTCGGTAAGTTGGGCAATTCTTATAATTCCTTTTGGTTTTTATTCTGAGTTACCAACCTCAGCACTAATTATTCAGAGCATTCTTGTATTTTTATTCGTAATTGCACTGACAATACCTTTTGATTTAAGAGATTTACATAATGATTCTATAGATCTAAAAACATTGCCCCAGATAATAGGTTCGAAGAATGCAGTTAGACTTTCTCAACTTATTTTCATAATAATTGGAACTCTGATTATACTAGATTCTAATGAATTACAAAACAAAATAATTCATTTACTCTTTACCGTTATTAGTTTATTACTCGTTGAAAAATCGAACAATCGGAAAATAAACTATTATAATTTCTGGATAGAAGGCATACCATTCTTTTGGTTGTCGGTTATATTCATCCTTGGCAAATAAAAAAGACCGCCTTTAAGGACGGTCTCTTAAATTTTATCTGATAAAGTATTTATTAAGCTTGCTCTAAAACCTCTTCTACAGAGCGCAATGGAAGATCAAACGCTTCAGATACACCTTTATAAACTACATCTCCTTTAATAATATTCAAACCTAGTTTCAGGGCTGAATTTTCTTTACAAGCCTTAACCCATCCCTTATTTGCCAATTGCATAGCATAAGGTAAAGTAGCATTGGTAAGTGCCAATGTAGATGTAAAAGGAACTGCACCTGGCATATTAGCCACAGTATAGTGAATTACATCATCAATGATATAAGTTGGATCATCATGAGTTGTTGGTTTTGATGTCTCAAAACATCCTCCCTGATCGATAGCAACATCAACCAAAACAGTACCCTGACGCATTGTTGGTAACATATCGCGGGTAATTAATTTTGGTGCTTTAGCACCAGGAATTAAAACAGCTCCGATAATAAGATCGTTTTCTTTAACTGCTTCACGAATGCGCATTTCATTACCAACTTGCGTATGAACATTGGCTGGCATTGTATCATCAAGATAACGCAAACGCTCAAGATTCAAATCCATAATGGTTACATCAGCACCCATACCTGCTGCAATTTTAGCAGCCTGAGTACCCACAACACCACCTCCGATTACCAAAACACGTGCAGGAGGTACTCCAGGAACTCCACCCATTAAGATCCCTCGACCTCTGTAAGTGCGCTCCAAATATTTTGCACCTTCCTGAGTAGCCATTCTTCCTGCCACCTCAGACATTGGAATTAACAAAGGAAGTCTGCGATCTGGAGTTTCTACAGTCTCATAACTTAAACAAATAGCCTTTTGCTCAATCATGGCCTTAGTTAAAGCCTCGCAAGATGCAAAATGGAAGTAAGTAAATAGTAATTGATTCTCTTTAATCAATTTGTATTCCGGCTCAATAGGCTCTTTTACCTTAATAATCATTTCGGCAATAGCATATACCTCTTCAATAGTCGGAAGAATTTGTGCACCAGCATTCGCATAGTCCTCATCATAAAAATCAGTACCCATACCAGCAGTTGATTGCACATACACAGTATGACCAGCTTTAACAAGCTCCAACACTCCCGATGGAGTCATTCCCACACGGTTTTCAGCGGGTTTAATTTCTTTCGGAATACCTATTATCATCTCTAAAAAAAGTAGTTGTTAAATTTTAATTCATGCACCAAATTACGACACTTATTTTCATATAAATCATGAAAATTATCAACTTTCTGAGATATCTGCACCTAAAACATCTGTTTTAAAGCATAAAATAAGGGGGTGCTTTTCGGGATATCCTCTAAATTCAAACTTCAAATGCTAGTTTTCAAGCATCATTTTTATAATCTCCTGATCCGTTTCACGCATACCAATGCTACCTAATCGCCCAACGTTTTTAATGGTATTCTCTACACCTTTTACAACAATACCATCTCCACCATAAAACTGGTGTCCGTTCTTATACATTTCATAGCCTAAAATACCAGCTTCTACAGCAGAGGCTATCTTGCCTGCACAGGATGGTTTTGCACCATCACACACAATACCGGATACAATTGCCAATCCGTTAACAATCGTATGAGCCACTTCTTTATATCTACCCCCTTGCAACCATGCTATTCCGGCACCAGCACCTATACCGGCTGATACAGCTCCACAATAGGCAGAAAGTCTGCCTATTCCGGTTTTTTGATGAATAGTAACCAAATTAGAAACCAGTAATGCTCGATATAATGCATCCTGACTAACTTTCAGTTCTTTGGCATATTCAATCACAGGCACAGAAGCTGTCATCCCCTGATTTCCACTACCCGAAACAATCATAACAGGTAGTTCGCAGCCACTCATACGAGCATCAGATCCGGCAGCAGCAAGCGCTCTTGCTCTGTTCTTAATACCTTTACCCCAGCCATTTAAAAGAACTTTACCAACATTGGCTCCCCAATTATTTTTAATACCTTCCTGTGCAATTGCATAATTCATATTGATCTGACGATCTAATACTTTACTTACATCATCCGGATTAACTGATTCAACAAACATAAGAATACCTTCTACACTCATTTTTGAACGATCGGTATTAACAGTCATATTCACTTCATCACAGATACTGTCATACTGAATAACTTCGTTATTTCTTATTATACGTACAATGTTCGTATGGAAATGTGATATCTGAACAGAAGCAGAAGAATCTTCGCAGTAAACATTAACAACTATGTCGAATATTTTTCCACTTTTTGAAGCATTTACCGTAATATCGTTTGAAGAGAGATACTCCTTTATCTGCTGTTTTTCACTATCACTAACCTTTGAGATGACTTCCAATACTTTGTCTGCTTCTCCGGCAATAATACCAGCTATTGCTGCGGCTTTTATCCCTTTGAGGTTTCCTGTATTAGGAACCACCACACTTTTTACATTTTTAATGATATTATCACTCGCCTCAATAACAACACGATCCGGGAGTTGTCCCAGAACCTTTCTGGCCATAGCTGCAGCATAAGCAATAGCAATAGGCTCGGTACATCCCATTGCCGGCATTAACTCTTCGTGCAATATATTGACGTACATTTTATATTCTTCGTCATATCTATTCATTCCCAATCTACTAGTGGTACTACATTTAATTGTTATGAAGCATTTGAAAGCACACAAAAGTAGGTATCGGCAAATATTCAAAATATGACAATCCGCATCTCTAAGTCTGCATTTTATCGAATTAATAATATAATAAAACGTTACATTCGGATACTTAAAATAAAAATCGCAGGCCAAAACCCGCGATTAAAATTATTCTAAAATTGTAGAAAACTCTGTCCATCTTAAAAACTTAAAGTCAGACGAGCCATATAGTTGGTTCCAGCTTGAGGATAATAGCCATCTAAAACATTATGCTCACCTCCATAATAGTATCGGTATACCCAGGCATTAGATTCATACTTTTCATTGAATACATTATTTACTTTAAAGCCAAAAGTAATATCACCTACACGGTTAATGATAAAATCATAGTTGAATAAAAGGTCGTTTACAAACCAAGCATCAAGCTTACGATCTTCATTGGATGTATTGTCGATATACTGATCGCTGACATATTTACTAATTAAAGAAATAGTAAGTCCTTTTACAGGCATATAATTAAATTGACTAGCAACTGTTACTTCAGGCGAAAATGCAATATCTGTTTTTCCCAGATCTTTTATTTCCTGCCCCCAAGTATCCCAATTATCAACGTATTCGGTAAAGTTTTTTATTTTATTTGTTGATAGACTCACATTTCCAGTCCAGTTAAAGTTTGAAAAGATTAAGACACCTCCACTTAACTCCACACCAGCACGATAACTATCCGGCACATTTTCCATAATGGGTGCACCTACATCATTAATCTGACCCGTTAAAACCAATTGATCTTTGTAATCCATGTAATAGCCATTTAAATTAAAAAAGGCCTTATTGCTGGTGAAAGAATATCCCAATTCAAAATCAATCAACTGCTCAGGATCAGGTTTCTTATCAACAGGTGCATCCCTTAAATCACTCCTTGTTGGTTCTCGTCTGGTGGTAGCGAAAGAACCAAAAAATCTGTGAAAATCATTTAGTTGATAGTTAATACCAAATTTAGGATTTACAAAGTTGAAATTATAAGACTGAGTCAAATCGGCAAAATCGTCATGTATACCACTCATATTAAACCTAACATTTCGATATTGAAGATCACCATACAAACTTAACGCTTCAGTTAGGTTGTAATTTAGTTTTGCATATATATTAAAATCTTTTTTCAAACCATTGTTTCTATACCACTCATGATTTTCAGGAATTCCGTTATTGGTTTCCCACCAAGTAACTTTGCCATAATGATCACCATCGTATTCATTATAACCCCCACCAACTAAAAGATGCATATTATCATTCTGATAGTTGGCTGCGAAAGTAGCTCCGTAAAAGTGATTGTCGAGCCACTTTTGTTGTATCAGGTCTGATCTTCTTATGGTATCATTAGGCTGCAAAACAATGTAGTCAAAACCTACATTGTAATCACTAAATTTTCTATCGTATTTAAAGGAATCATAATAACCTCTACCATATGTATAATGTAAGGCAGCTGTTAAATTAAATAGCTTATTTACTTCATGTGTAAAGTGCAATTGGTAGTGATCTTGCTGATAATTATCAGTTTGATTATTGTAAAGATAGCGATTAAAGGTTCTGGCATTTGAATTATATAAATTCTCTGCCTCTTTGTCAGTCCAGCCATCATGAGATATTAATTTTTCAATTCCTGCCTGATCATTCTCAAGCTTTACTTTAGGAACTCCATTCCAAGCCTGATAGGTTTCCTCTGTACCTGAAAAATTGATAAACTTGATAGTTGATTTCTCACCATAATAGCCTCCTGAAAAATAATAAGATTTTAAGTCTGAAGCACCACGATCAATAAAGCCATCGGATTTAATTCGACTCAACCTAACATCAAATGCTAAATTATTTTGAAGTAATCCGGTAGATACCGCAATAGAGTTTTTAATAGTTCCAAACGATCCATAACTGTTATCTATAAGAGCACCTGCTTTTGTTGCTGAGTTCAGGGTGTTTAAATTTATTGATGCTCCAAATGAAGCTGCCCCGTTAGTACTGGCACCAATACCCCTCTGAACCTGTATTTTATCAACTGAAGCCGCAAAATCAGGCATATTGACCCAAAAAACGCCTTGAGATTCAGCATCGTTTAAAGGAATACCATTAACTGTAACATTAATACGGGTCATATCTGTTCCTCTGATTCTTAGATTGGTATAACCCACACCTGCGCCTGCATCAGAATTCGTTACAACACTTGGCATCTGATCGAGTAAAAACGGTAAATCCTGTCCGTAATTTGTTTTCTGCAATTCCTCTTTTGATATTTCAGAATAAGCCACCGGATCATTTTTTCCGGCTCTAATTGCCGACACAACAACTTCGCTTGTAACAACCACATTAGGCTCTAGAACCACCTGCATGTTTGAACTTGCTATTTGCTCCTTCGTATCATATCCAATAAAAGAGAATACCAGAGTTTGATCTCCGGATGGTAAAATATTAATAATGAATTCTCCATTAGCATTACTAATTGTTCCATGATAACTATGCTTTTCAAGCACATTAACACCAATCAGTGGTTTACCGTTTTCATCTAATACTTTACCCTTAATTTGATTTTGCGCAAAAGCGCCGGAAGACAAAAGTATTGCAATCAATACTAAAAATACATTTTTCATCTAAAAGCAGTTTAAGTTTACAACAAATACCGCAATGAGGATCAAAAGGAGATAACTCTTTCCTTGTCGGCATTACCCGGCCAGGTTCGAAGGGTATGATCTCAGCCCGTAATATTAAGGCACCCCATTGTATAAAATCGGTGCAAATGTACAACACCATTTACAATTAACAAATATTAATATTCAATTTATTCCTACTAAAGATATTGACTTCTAAATGAAGAATACTGAAATAAAAAAGCCGAAGAACTAATTCTCCGGCTTTTCTTGAGACTTATTTGAATTAATTATTTCTCAACTTTAAGAATTTCCTTGATCATGGTTTCCATATCAGTCTTCGGACGAAATCCCATGGCTGCCTGTGGATCTCCTTCAAGAGGAACAAATACGATTGTGGGTAAACTTCTGATACCAAAAGTAGATGCCAATTCTCGTTCCTTATCGGTGTTTATCTTGTAAACCTGAATCTTTCCATCATACTCTTTCTGAAGCTCCTGTAAAACAGGCGACAACATTTTGCAAGGTCCACACCAATCAGCATAGAAATCCAAAATAGCAGGTACTTTCCCTTCATATTTCCATGTTTGATTTTTTTCGTAATCAAACACATACTGTTTAAACGATTGTGCGTTTAAATGTATTACTCCTCCAGCATCATCCGAGGCACTTGCTGTTGTGGTTTCTATTTCAATGCTACTTTCTTGTGATGTTAACGCATAAGTAACAGCCGATATTAATAGAATACCAATAATTAATGGATACTTAAATTTTCGCATCTGACTTAAATATTTGTGGTTACTGATTATTTTTCCACTTTCAAAACTTCTTTGATCGCTCGCTCAAAGGTATCTTTTGGTAAAGCACCCATGGCCATTTGAGGCTGACCTTCTTTAGGCACAAATAGAAGTGAAGGAATACTTTGAATTCCAAAAGCACCAGCTAACTCACGTTCAGCTTCTGTATCAACTTTGTAAACGTTTAGTTTACCATCGTATTCCGCTGCCAGTTCTTCCAAAATTGGAGCTACCACTTTACAAGGCCCACACCAATCAGCATAAAAATCAATTAAACAAGGTACTTCACCTTCAAATTTCCATTCCTTATTCTCTGTATAATTGAACACTTTAGTTTTAAAAGTGTCGTTTGTCAATTTCTCTAGCATATTATTAAATTTAAAAATTAAGATATCTATAAATGTCGATATTTCAATATCAAGTATTGTGCCAAATTCTGATTCTCTAATATAACGTCAATATGCCATAAAAAGTTGTAATTTTGTCAGCGATATGACAGAAAATGGCAGAAATAAAATTGAAAAACTGTTAAATAACCCGGTTTTTCATACAATTAGAGATATAAGTGATGAGATGGGACTTCGGTCATACGTGATCGGTGGCTTTGTACGCGATATTTATTTAAACCGCCCATCAAAAGATATTGATGTTGTTGTAGTTGGCAGCGGAATAGAATTAGCAGAAAAAGTTGCCAGGCGATTAGGTGGGCTACGCTTATCGGTATTCAAAAATTTTGGAACCGCCATGCTTAAGTACAGGGATCTGGAAGTTGAATTTGTTGGAGCCCGCAAAGAATCGTATCAAAGGCATTCGAGGAAGCCCATTGTAGAGAATGGCACATTGGAAGATGATCAAAACCGCAGGGATTTCTCAATTAATGCCCTGGCATTAAGCCTGAATAAAGACTCATACGGAGATTTATTAGATCCGTTTGACGGGATGAACGATATGAAAAATGGAATTATCCGTACCCCTCAGGATCCTGACATAACCTTCTCTGATGATCCCTTACGAATGATGCGTGCCATCCGTTTTGCCACACAACTTAAGTTTCGAATAGAAGATGCTACTTTTGAAGGAATCAAGAACAATAAAGACCGGATAGAAATTATTTCGGGCGAACGCATCGCTGATGAGCTGAATAAGATAGTTATGTCGGATAAACCCTCAATCGGCTTTAAACTGCTTGAGATATCTGGTTTATTAGCTATCATATTCCCTGAACTTCAGGCAATGAAAGGAGTTGACAAAGTAGAAGGAAGGGCCCATAAAGATAATTTTTATCACACACTGGAAGTATTAGATCGTATTGTTCCTACAACTGACAATTTGTGGTTGAGATGGTCTGCTATTTTGCATGACATTGCCAAACCTATAACTAAACGATATGACAAAAATCTGGGATGGACCTTTCACAATCACAACTTTCTTGGAAGTAAGATGATTCCAAGGATCTTTAAAAGAATGAAATTGCCTTTGAACGAAAAAATGAAGTTTGTTCAGAAAATGGTTGATTTACATATGCGCCCGATCATCCTGAGTGAAGACATTGTGTCAGATTCGGCTGTCAGACGTTTGTTATTCGAAGCAGGAGATGACATTGATGAGTTAATGACATTATGCGAGGCAGATATCACTTCTAAAAATGAAGAAAAGGTAAAACGCTACATGCGCAATTTTAAAGTCGTTCGTCGAAAGTTAAAAGAAATTGAAGAAAAAGACAGGGTTCGTAATTTTCAACCTCCTGTTACCGGCGAAGAAATCATGGAAACTTTTGGCATATCACCTTGTAAAGCCATTGGAGATTTAAAAGCCATAATAAAAGATGCGATTCTGGATGGTGAAATTGAGAACAATCACGAAGAGGCTTACGCATTAATGCTAAAAAAAGGAAAAGAAATGGGATTAAAGCCAGTAAAATAGCAACAATGGAAACTCATTCAAAGTACTTTTTCTCAGATCATCATGTGCCGGGCTTGCCTGAGAATATGAAACCCATACTTATTGCAGATTCATTTGCTACTCCTTCAAATATTGGCAGTCTTATCCGATTGGGAGCAAATCTGGGTATTTCCAAAGTAATTGTACTAAATGGTTTCCATCTAAGACAAAGCAAAATTAAAAAAACTGCCGGTGCTGCCTTACAGCATATCGAAGTTGTCTACACCGAAACTCCCCAATTATTATCTTATATTCCCTCAGAATATTCAATTGTAGGAATTGAAACCGCAGAAAATGCCACAAGCATTTTTGATCAACTCCCTAAAAAAGTAGCATTTGTACTTGGCAATGAAAAATATGGCATCAGTAAAGAGGTACTAGAGATATGTCACTCAACAAGGTACATTCCCATGCCCGGAAAAATAAAATCTATGAATGTTTCTCATGCCGCAAGTGTGAGTTTGTTTGAATGGTATAGACAGATTAACAATTAAAGAAAATAATCATTAAAGATTGAGAGCTCTTAAAAACTAATGTTTATATTTGTTACTATACGAATTCAGAAAAAAGATTTTAAGATAAACAGGTTGGCCTTGTCCACTTGTTTTAGGGTTAGTTTTTAAGGGTTATAGGGGAACTTTGTTCCCCTACCTTTTTTTATACTGAATGGTAAGAATCACAGGAAGATGATCACTAACTCCCCCAATGTACCGAGGACCAGAGTAGGTTCGTTTAGGCTTAAGTCCACTATAGCTCTTATCCTCCTCCAATTGCCAATCCATATAGCCAATTTTATGAGATAATACTACGCTATCATTTTGTTTTAAATGTGATGAAATTAATATATGATCAATGAGTGACCATTGTCCCTGAAATTTATGAGAGCCACCTATATTATGAAGCAGAATTTTATTTTGATCAACCAACGAATGAAATCCTCCTTCTTTAAGCAGTAATTGAATAGCCTCACTATCTAATTCATCATTAAAATCACCCATCAAAATGATATTTGCATCCTTTTCTAATAGTTGAATAGAGTCTGTTACTGACTTGATAATGCCGGCAACTCTTATTCGTTTGCCTGCCGAGGCAGTTTCTCCTCCCCGTTTTGAAGGCCAGTGATTAACGATTAAATGTAATGTATCTCTCGACAGTGCAACCCCTTTAACATATAAAGCATCGCGAGTGTAAAAATTCGATGTTGGATCAGTGAGATTTATTGGATGGGAAGAAAGAACAGTAAATTTACTTTGACTGTATAGCAATGCCACGTCTATTCCTCTACGATCAGGCGAATTATAATGAATGAATTTGAAATTCAGATTATTCAGCCCCGTCTCATAAATTAACTGATTAAGTACTTTAGCATTTTCAATTTCACATAAACCAATAATGGATGGATAATTCCATTGATTTACATTCAGAATTACCTTACTAATTTGATTAAGCTTTTGTTTGTATCGGTTATAACTCCAATGATAATCTCCCTCAAATGTGAATTCATCATCCAAAGTCAATGAATCATCTTCACAATCAAAGAGATTTTCAACATTATAAAACATGATAGAATATTGTTCAGGAGAAATAGTCTGACCAGTAAGATGAATTGAAAAAAGTAATAATATAAAAAGAAGCCTGATCATTCTTCCTTTCGTTCCTGACGTTCATAAGCACCTAAATCAGGCCCGCCATCTTCTAAACGACTCATATTTAATAAGTCCAGAGGAAACTGTTTAGCAATCGCCTCTCTTCCAAAATCTTTGGCTGGAGAGAGGGTATCCAATTGATAATTATATGTTTTTGCATCAACAAAATTGGGTTCTTTGTCTGTAATTATATTATCAAAGAAATTCTTGTTTGATATATCATAGCTCGCATTAAGCTTAAGAAGGGTATGATCAAATTTGTATTTCACATCAGCTTCAGGGATTTCCTCTTCTGTATATTCAAAATCAGTACCCAGCTCTACTGAATCTGAACCATAGATTATACAGTTATTAAAATTAGCTTTCTTCAGTGGAATAATTTGAACATTCCCATTATCATCCTTATAATAATTGTTGAGAAAAACACATTTACCGTTTCTACCATACGGATAATCGGTTGTAGCAAAGGTACAATGAGAGAATTCATATTCACCTCCTACTGTAAGTGCAACAGAACTATTTCCACAGTTCCCTATCACACTGTTACTCATGTTAATTACAGAAGATTCAGCCAAAAGTCCAAATGTACTAATGTGTTCAATCTTTGTATTATGTATTTCAACAGGACTCTCGGACTCGCCAACAGAATCAACCAGAATACCCATTAAACCATTTCGAATTATCGCATTATTAAACGAACTCTGCCCTGACCCGGGTAATAGATGAATATACCCCCACTGACCCGGCACATCTGAGTACCATTCTTCTAACCTGTGGCCTGAAAACAATACAGGTTCCTCTTTAGTTCCTTCTACATTGAGTGTACCCAATACAAGAAGGCTGGCATCCTTATAAAAATACAATTTCGCTCCCGGATCAATAGTAACTGTTTCAGCGGAATCAACAACCACAAAATCATAAATTAAATAGGGCTTATCCTTTGTTAAATGCTGGGTTCCAAGCCACTTTTGCGTAAATACTTCAATATTCTGACCATATGCAATCAACTTCACATATTGAATTTTTTGGCTTGTGACTATTCGTATGGAATCATCAACGATAAAAGGCTCATTTTCATCTGATGGGTCAACGGTTACATCAACAAATATATAAAGACTATCTCTGGCCCTTAGAGCAACCTCATCTATGTTATGATCTGAGTATCCGTTTATGTTTATTCTGAAATTACTTTCTTCACCGCCAGCTAAAGAAATATTTGAAATCGTCAGATCTTCATTGTAGGGATTATAGATTTTAAAATTTTTAGTTGTGGAACCTATTGAAGTAAAGATAGTATCAAACGTAACCGTATCCCTAGAAAAATACAATCCATCTGAACCTCCGCGAAAGTCAAATTCCCGCTCACACGAAAAGAAGCTTATTAAGCTAAATAAAAATAATATGATGCTTAAACCCTTCTTCATTATTCAATTCAAGGTGTTATAACTCTATTCTATAAGTCCTTTATAATTTCTTAGGCTGTAAATCCGGCGTGCAAAAATATAAAATGGTTTTTAACTTTCTTATACCACCCACCCTTAATGCAAAATAAGTAAAGGTTGAAGAAAAATCAATAAAAAAATTAAATTTTTGCAATTATATTTTACAAATATTAACAAATAGACTTTACGTGATTTAATTAAAAAGGGTTGCGTATTTGACAACGAATCTTTTTAAAATTTATTACGCCAATTTTTAATAAATATTTTAAAAAAACACATTAATTAAATTTGACACTTTATGAGTTTATGAACTCATGATCCAAATCATTTGAAACAATAGCTCTTATTGCATTATTATCTGCAATAAGAAAACAAAAAAAGCGAAGAAACATCTTCGCTTTCAAATCAGGATATAGTCAATAATATTATTGGTTGGCATAAGAATTACTAAGGTTCTCCCAGCTATTTATATTAAGCATCCACGACTCTAATGCGATATCTTTTTCTTCGTAATTCGAATTTAAAACCTCTACAATTTGCCATGATGAAGTGGATAACATCCAGTCTTCAAGAGGAATTGCAACCTCAACATATTCCTCATTAAAAGTTGTTAACCAACTATCTGTGCTTAGCATCCAGCTTTCTAAAGGAATAGATGCTTCAACTATTGCTGATTCATCAAAATATGTAGAATTTATTAAACTCCAATCTGAAGTATTTAACATCCAACTCTCTAGAGGAATTGAAGCTTCTGCAAACTCCTGTTCAATTGGAAAATTCCATGTTTCAGATAAAACCATCCAATCCTGAACGGGCAATGTTTCTTCCACAAAATCAGAATTGATATAAGCAATTGTTGTTGTAGTTGAAATCCAGGATGCATCACTCATCCAGTTATCAATTACCATAGGTTCTTCAATTACTTCTTCAAAATATTGTTTTAAGTCAATCGGACTTAATTCATTAACAGTTACTGTTGATGCTGTAGTTGCCTGACGATTCAATATAGAAGTTACACTGGCGTTAGTGTAAAAATCTAAATTATTTTGTACCAATGAGAAATAAATACTCAATGTAAAAATACTCAATGTAATGCCGAAAAAAATGTAGTTGGCTGTTGAGTGTCTTTGGGTGTGGTTAATTTCAGTTTTCATGACTATATCCTCCATTTAATTTTGTTACAAAACTAATAACAGACTTTGTGCCACTCACATTAACACATTCATTAATTGCCATTTACAAGATCAAACAAAGAAGATAGAAGGAGTAAAAATGAACGATTTTAAACAAATTCATGTTCATTTTCGAACAATAAAAAACCCATCCTGATGAGGATGGGTTTAAAAAAATATGTAATAAAAATTATTTACCTAATCGTTCAAGAACTTCCATGACTTCACGAACATGTTTACGACTTTCCTGAAGCAATTCTTTTTCATCATCATTAAGTTTTAATTCCAATACCTTTTCAACACCGTTTTTACCTAAAACAACCGGTACTCCAAGGTAACAATCATCAATTCCGTATTCTCCATCTAATTTAATACAAACCGGAAATACTCTTTTTTGATCTTTAATGATTGCTTCCACCATTTGAGCAGCTGCCGAACCCGGAGCATACCATGCAGATGTACCCATCAATTTAACTAATTCACCACCACCAAATTTAGTACGTTCAATGATGGCATCCAGCTTCTCAGCATCAATCAATTCAGTTACAGGTATACCTCCTACAGTAGTATAGCGAGGAAGTGGAACCATTGTATCACCATGACCTCCCATCAATACAGCTTGAATATCTTTAGGAGATACATTTAACTCTTCAGCCAAAAAGGCTCTGTAACGAGCTGTATCAAGAACTCCAGCCATACCCATAACTTTTGTTCGAGGAAATTTAGATGTTAAATGAGCCTGAAATGTCATAACATCCAATGGGTTGGATACAATAACAATAATGGCTTCAGGAGAATATTTTACTACTTGCTCAGTAACTGATTTTACAATACCGGCATTCGTTTCAATCAAGTCATCACGAGTCATACCTGGCTTACGTGGTAATCCTGAAGTAATAACAACAACATCAGATCCTGCAGTTTTTGAATAATCATTGGTAACCCCTACAGTTCTGGTGTCATATAAGTTAATTGGAGCTTTTTGCCAAATATCTAAAGCTTTTCCCTCGGCAACACCTTCTTTAATGTCAACCAAAACAACTTCGTTGGCAATTTCTCTGTATGCCAAAACATCTGCACAGGTAGCACCTACATTACCGGCTCCTACAACGGTTACTTTCATATTGAATTATATTTTTTAGTGTTATGAATAAGCAATTTCTTATCTATAAATTGTTTCAACTTTTTCTAAGGTCGGTAAAATTAAAAATTAATCCAGATTACTGAATTTTTTCCTTAATGTTTAACATTCTTTTAGATTCAGGGCGGAAATGCTATTTTAACAAGTTAAGGGCTTTCTTGTTTAAAAACAAGTTGTTCCATAAATCTCTGTAAATGTACACCGATTATTATTGTTCTAATGCAAAAAGTCAAATATTTTGAATTTAAACACTTGATAATAAGGCGCACATTTACATTTAGATTGATTCTAAACTATTAGTTTTAAAATATGCTTATTCCTTATTCTATCTGACACTGATGAAGATTGGTTTTGTATAAAACTAATTTCAGAATTGCTAACATATCGATTTAGCAATTTGAAATCTAATAAATAATCTACTATATTAGCTGCACTTTAATAAGTGTACTATCAACACTATCAAATATTGATTAAATTTATACCAAATAGATAAAACGAAATTAATCTATGTCAAATAAAATTTTAAATAATTACATATCAGTTGACTGTGTTATTTTTGGTTTTGACTTTGAAAAATTAAATGTTCTTGTTGTAGATAGAACACTAATAAAGGATAATGGGGAGATTGACTTTACTGATTTAACACTTACAGGAAATCATATTTATGAAGATGAGACCATAGTTGAAGCTGCTGACCGAATTATTTATGACCTGACAGGACTGCGGAACATCTATCTTGAGCAATTTAAAACCTTTGCAGCCCCTGATCGATTAAAAAAGGAGAATGACAGAAAATGGTTACTCTTCAATGATAGAAACCCGGACAACCGAATTGTTTCAATTGGTTTCTTCGCATTGCTGGCTACTCAAAAAGTTACCTTAGAGTGGAAAGGAAGAAATGTTAGATGGATGCCGGTTGATGAGATAACTGAATTAGGTTTTGATCATAAACTGATACTTTCAGAAGCACTCATTGCGATGCGTAATAAATTGATTCATGAACCAATTGGTTTTGAGTTACTACCAGAAAAATTTACCCTTACGCAATTACAAAAAGTATACGAAATAATTTTAGACACCACATTTGATAAGCGTAACTTCAGAAAAAAGGTAGCCCGAATGAAATACTTAATCCCTCTGGATGAAAAGCAAAAAGGTGTAGCACATAAGCCAGCCCGACTATATATGTTTAGTCGTGAAGTTTATGAAAAAACAAGAAAAGAAATACTTAATTTTTTGGTTTAAAATCAGGTAATGAACAAACTATCAAATAAAATCTCGGTTTTTGAAAAGATTGGATACGCTTTAGGTGACGGAGCTGCAAACATTGCCTGGCGAGGAGTATCTACTTTTTTATTATTCTTTTATACAGATGTATTTGGATTAACACCCGCAGCTGCCGGTTTATTGCTATTGGTTGCCCGTTTAAGTGACGGAATTAGTGATATCGGTATGGGCGTAATAGGAGATATTACGAACTCTAAATATGGAAAATTCCGTCCCTGGATTCTTTGGACTGCAATACCCTTGGGCGTTATATTATCTTTATTATTTACAACTCCGGAACTGGGATCAACTGGAAAAATAATTTATGCCTATACTACTTATATCTTATTCACATTGATTTATACTGCCAATAATATCCCGTACGGAGCATTAATGGCTGTAATGACTGGAGATAATAAGGAAAGAACCAGTATTGGTTCATACAGAATGGTTGGAGCATTTGCCGGAGGCATGATAGTACAGGGAGCTCTTTTATATTTAGTCGCTCATTTCGGAAATGTTAATCCCAAAATTGAAATTACAGAATTAAATGATACAAAATATGAAGTGGTAGTATCCTCACCACAGGATGTTCCGAATGCCAATATTAAAACAAAAGATGGAATAGCAAATTTATCGTGGGCTAATGCCATTAATGACTCCGTTGCTAAACCTGCTACCTATATTAGCTTTGCGATGGAAGCCGAAAAAGAATATTCCTTTATTGCCGAGGGAGAAGCTGACTTGACAACTGATAAAATTCGTTTGATTAATCAGAAGAAAGGCTATAGTTATTCCATTTATGTTTTATCAGCATTTCTTGCACTATTCATGTTTATAACTTTTGCCAGTACAAAGGAAAGGGTAGCACCTCCTAAAGAGCAAAAGACGAATTTATTAAGAGATTTACAGGATTTAATTAAAAACAAGCCCTGGTTGGTTCTTTTGGTCGTTGGTTTACTATGGACTATTTATAATTCTACCAAACAAGGTATGGTTATGTATTATTTTACTTCATATGTAAACAATCAACTACTGGCGGCCACATACCTGGTAGGACTTATGATAGCTTCCATCATTGGTGCTATGGTAACAGCTCCTTTAAGTAAAGTATTTGGCAAAAGACGTTTGTTTATTTATGCTTTGCTTTTCTCTGGTGGTGTTAATGCACTTTTCATTTTTTGCGGACCACAGGATATAAGTGCAATTTTTTCAATAGGTATTATATCCGAATTCGGAGCAGCAATCTTCCCAACTCTTTTCTTTACTATGCTGGGTGATGCTGCTGATTATTCCGAGTACAAAAATGGGCGCCGTGCAACTGGTTTAATATATTCAGCTGGCTCGTTCGTTACGAAATTCGGCGGAGGACTGGCTGCTGCTTTGATTGGTGCTGTATTGGCTGCATTTAGCTATGACGGCATGGATTCTTCCACCATTGAAGGAGCTATACCTGGAATAAAAATGCTAATGAGCTGGATTCCTGCTTTAGTTGCGTTATTAGCTGCTATTATCATGACAATCTATCCCTTAAATCAGGATAAGATGGATGAAATAACCCGGGAGTTAGAAGCCAGACGAATTAACGAATTGAGATAAAGATTAAACTTTATAAGTATTTAGACAAAAGAATAGATTATATAAAAAAGTTATGAAATTTGGATATTTTGACGATGTAGCAAAAGAGTATGTGATTACCACACCTGAGACTCCATGGCCTTGGATTAATTACTTAGGTAATGAGGATTTCTTTTCATTGATATCTAATACTGCGGGTGGATATTCTTTTTATAAGGATGCCAAATTCCGTCGTATAACAAGATACAGATATAATAACGTGCCAATGGATAACGGCGGTCGTTATTTTTATATCAATGATGGTAATTCAGTTTGGTCTCCAGGTTGGAAACCTTGTAAAACACCTTTGGATAATTATGAGTGTCGTCATGGGATGAACTACACTAAAATAAAAGGTGAGAAGGATGGCATTTCAGCTGAAGTATTATTCTTTGTTCCTCTGAAAACATGGGCTGAAGTTCAAAAAGTGACTTTAACGAATACTTCAAATGAAACTAAAAAGTTAAAGTTATTTTCATTTATGGAGTGGGCATTATGGAATGCTGCTACCGACATGGAAAATTTCCAGCGTAACTTCTCAACAGGTGAAGTGGAGATTGAGGGTTCAACAATCTACCACAAAACTGAATATAAAGAACGTCGTGATCACTATGCCTACTATTCGGTAAATACCGAAATTGATGGTTATGATACCGATCGTGAAACATTCTTTGGATTATATAATGGATTCCACGAACCTCAAAAAGTACTGGAAGGCAAACCTGGAATGAGCGTTGCTCACGGATGGTCTCCTGTGGCATCTCATTATATCGAAGTTGAGTTAAAACCAGGCGAAAGCAAAGACTTTGTTTTTGTCTTGGGATATGTTGAAAATGCACAGGAAGAAAAGTGGGAAAGCAAAGGCATAATCAACAAAACAAAAGCAAAAGCCACTTTGGCTAAATTCGACACTGCTGAAAAAGTAGATGCTGCATTTGATGAACTGAAAACATACTGGGAAGAATTGTTGGATGTTTATACCGTTGATTCTGGTGATGAGAAACTGGACCGAATGGTAAACATCTGGAACCAGTATCAGTGTATGATTACCTTTAACTTCTCGCGTTCTGCATCTTACTTTGAAAGTGGAATTGGTCGTGGAATGGGTTTCCGTGATTCAAACCAGGATTTAATCGGTTTTGTGCATCAGATTCCGGAGCGTGCGCGCGAACGAATCATTGATATCGCTTCAACTCAATTCCCTGACGGAGGCTGTTATCACCAGTATCAACCGCTGACTAAACGAGGAAACAACGATATCGGTGGCGGATTTAACGATGATCCGATGTGGTTGATTCTGGGTGTTGTAAGTTACATTAAAGAAACGGGCGATTTCTCAATTCTGGATGAAATGGTTCCTTTTGACAACGATATGAGTGTTGCGAAAACAATGTTCGATCACCTGACCATTTCATTCGATCACGTCGTGAATAATTTAGGCCCTCACGGATTACCATTAATTGGTCGTGCCGACTGGAATGACTGTCTGAACCTGAACTGTTTCTCCAACGATCCTAATGAATCTTTCCAGACAACTGAAAATAAAACAGAAGGCTCTAAAGCTGAGTCTTTAATGATTGCAGGTTTGTTTGTGGTTTACGGTCGCGACTATATTGAGTTGTGCAATGTTTTAGGTAAAACCGAGGAGGCTGCACGCGCCCAAAAGCATGTTGATGCAATGATTGAAGCAGTTAAGCAGCATGGTTGGGATGGCGACTGGTATCTTCGTGCTTACGACTACTACGGTAAAAAAGTAGGTAGCAAGGAGAATAAGGAAGGTCAGATCTTTATTGAATCACAAGGCTGGTGTACAATGGCTGAAATCGGCAAAGAAGAAGGCATGTGTACCAAAGCATTGGATTCGGTTAAAGAAAGACTTGATTGCGAATACGGAATTGTACTTAACAACCCTCCTTTCTCTGAATATGTGGTTGAATATGGTGAAATCTCATCATATCCTGCCGGTTACAAAGAAAATGCGGGTATTTTCTGTCACAATAATCCTTGGGTGATTATTGGTGAGGTATTGAACGGTAATGCTGAGAGAGCCTGGGACTATTTCAAGAAGATCTGTCCGGCTTATTTGGAAGATATCAGTGATCTACACAAGACCGAACCTTATGTATATTCACAAATGATAGCCGGTAAAGATGCCTTTAAACCAGGTGAGGCTAAAAACTCATGGTTGACAGGTACGGCAGCTTGGAATTTCTACACTATCAGTCAGTATATTTTAGGTGTTCGACCTGATTATAACGGTCTGATAGTTGATCCTTGTATTCCTTCTGACTGGAAAGGCTTTACTGTAAATCGTAAGTTTCGTGGAACATTATATAACATCGAAGTGGTAAATAATGATTCTGTTGAAAAAGGCATCTGGGTTGATGGAAACAAGATTGAAGGTAATGTAATTCCGATGCAAAAAAGTAGCGCTGTAAGCGTAAAAGTTGTAATCTAAAACAAGGATAACAATTATCCTGAAGCCATATAAAATGAGGTTGTCATTCTTTAATGGCAACCTTTTTATTTACTTTTAATGAGTAAAATTCACACTATTATGAAACATATTTTAGGAGTATTAATAATGATGACATTGGGATTAACAGCTTGTACCAATAATGGAGGGGGTGATTCTGAAGAAGACCGTTTTGTCGAAGATCTTCTTGGAAAGATGACATTGGAAGAAAAAATTGGACAGATGAATCAACGCACAGGTCAATGGGAAATGACCGGACCTGCACCTAAAACGGATGGATCTCAACAATTACTTGACGATTTGAAGCAGGGACGTGTAGGGTCAATGCTGAATGTTGTGGGTGCTGAAGCAACCCGAAAGGCTCAACAATTGGTCGTTGAAAATAGTCGATTGGGTATTCCTTTAATTTTTGGCTATGATGTGGTTCACGGACATCAGACTATGTTTCCAATACCATTGGGTGAAGCTGCATCATGGGATCCTGAATTAGCCAGGCTATCAGCCAGTGTTGCTGCTAAAGAAGCTGCCGCAAACGGATTGCAATGGACTTTTGCTCCCATGGTAGATGTTGGACGCGATGCACGCTGGGGTAGAGTTATGGAAGGAGCCGGAGAAGATACTTATCTGGGTTCTGCATTTGCCATAGCGAGAGTTCAGGGTTTTCAGGGTGACGATTTAAGTAATGAAAATACTATTGCTGCATGTGCCAAGCATTTTGCAGGTTATGCCTTCTCTGAATCGGGACGTGATTACAATGCAGTAGAAATTGGCGGAGAATCATTGCACAATGTGGTTATACCTCCTTTCAAAGCGGCAAGTGATGCGGGTGTTGCTACTTTTATGAATTCATTTAACACCATTGATGGTTTACCTGCTACTGCCAGTTCTTATTTACAGCGAACATTGCTTAAAGGTCAGTGGGAATTTGATGGTTTTGTAGTATCAGACTGGAACAGCATTGGCGAGATGATTCAACATGGAGTAGCTGCAGATTTGAAAGAAGCTGCTTTAAGAGCCATTAAAGGAGGCTCTGATATGGATATGGAAGCAGATGCATACTTAAGTCACCTAAAGGAGTTGGTTGAGTCTGGCGAGGTAGATGAGAGATATGTTGACGATGCTGTTCGCAGAATTCTGCGAATTAAATATCGACTGGGGTTGTTTGACGATCCATATAAATATTGTAATGAGGATCGTGAGAAAAATTCATTGTTAACAGCCGAAAATAAAGAAGCTGCCCGCAAAGTGGCGAGTGAGTCAATGGTACTTCTAAAGAATGAAAACAATATTCTGCCAATAAACAAGGATATTAAATCAATTGCAGTTGTTGGCCCATTGGCTGATGATAAAGATTCTCCTCTAGGAAACTGGAGAGCAAAAGCCATTTCAAACTCTGCAGTTTCTTTATTAGAAGGTGTTACCACTGCTTGTGGTAATGACATTAAAGTAAATTATGCCAAAGGTTGTGATCTGGTAACCGGAGAAAGAACATTTTCAAATATCCTTACATTCAATAGTGATGACAGATCAGGTTTTAAAGAAGCTGTAAAAGCTGCTAAAAAATCCGATGTTGTATTATTGGCTATTGGTGAAGATGCTTATCAATCAGGTGAAGGAAGAAGCCAAACTGACATAACTTTATCAGGATTACAGGTTGAACTTTTTGATGAAATTTACAAAGTAAATAAGAATATTGTAGTTGTTCTGATGACAGGTCGCCCGGTGGTTATTCCCGAATTGGCTGAAAAAGCCGCTGCCATTCTCGAAACATGGCATGCCGGATCCGAAGCGGGTAATGCAATGGCAGATGTTTTATTTGGGAAAGTTAATCCTTCAGGTAAATTACCAATGACTTTCCCTCGCAGTGTTGGTCAGATTCCTATCTATTACAATTACAAAAATACCGGTCGCCCAAGTGGTAATGAGATGGATAACCTTTGGTCGAGATACACAGATTCTCCCAACACACCTCAATATCCATTCGGATATGGTTTAAGTTATACTTCATTTACCTATTCAAATCTCAATTTGGATAAAACTGAAATACAACCAGGTGGAGATGTTAAAGTATCGGTTACTGTTACCAATACCGGAGATGTAAAAGGAAAAGAAATTGTTCAATTATATATTCGGGATGAAGTGGCTGCCTATGCCCGCCCGGTTAAAGAACTGAAAGGTTTTAACAAAATCGAACTGGATGCCGGAGAGTCGAAAGAAGTTACTTTTACTTTAGGCAAGGATGAGTTAGGTTATTTTCATCCAAACGGCACATATGTTATTGAAAAAGGTAGTTTTAAGGTAATGGTCGGTAGTAATTCGGCAGAAACCATTGAAACATCGTTTGTCATTAAATAAAGCAATCTCAAACCAACGATTAAACATCTTAATTAAAAAATTAGCATTATTGCTTAGATACCAAAAAAGGGATTGATAGTAAATTATCAGTCCCTTTTTCATTTGCTTATTAACACAACTTTTCAATTTTAAAAGAGTTTCTGAATACCACATGCTTCTTAAAGCCACAAGATTTTATTACTCTAAAATTAAACCTTCCTAATAAGTTTAGTGTTACTATCTAAAAGAAAGTGCTATGATGTTTTTAGATAGATACAATGCAGAAAGACATATAGATCAGCTTCAGGAAGACTTCCGGAGAGAAGACGCTTTTAGAAACGATTTTATAGCATCATTCAAACAATCTGTACATCATATCATAACTTCAGACAGTAAACATCCAGTACTACCAATCGGATTGCCAACATTAACCGAAACTTATGCTTTAACAGTATTAAGTATTGTAAGCTCCGTACTTGATAAAAATGAATCCTCTCCTTTTTATCGTATAAATGATGAAATCAAGGCCCTGCAATCTTATATTTTCAAATACGAATACATCATTAACAATACTCTAAGTAAAAAGGCGTTTGAACAAATTAAGGAAATCATTTCCACTAAATTTCCACAAGTTTCAGAAATAACTGAATTAAGCAATCAGTTATTGACAGTCAACTTGCAATGGCATCATATCAATTACATGGCAAGCTTTCCCGAATCAAAATAGGTTTATCTGCCAAACAACTGACGAATTGCTTGAGTGAGATGATTAATGCCTGATTTTTTATTAAACTGATCTTTAAAATCCTTACCAAAACGTTTGGATGCATATAACACAGTTCCGTTAGTCAATTCAACGGTTAATTCACGGTGATTGTATTTCTTAATAAATTCCTGATTAACAAGCAAACTGTTACTGATTGCATGAAAATGATAATCGCTTACAAGCATTTCTTTATAAAATCCAATATTACGGGTTACAGAGAGCTGCACATTGTCTTTGAGAAACACATAACAAATTACACCATCCGCTTTTAAATAAACAATATCCGAAATATTCACGAATTCGATAATACCACTATGAAGATGGAAAGCCATTTTATTGCTGGGCATTGTTTGTGCTCCTCCCACCCTTTCGAGTAACAATTTAATCTGATGATTGAAGTTTCGTGAGGTGATTTTTGTTAAAGCCTTATTCACCGCCTGCACTAATTCAGAATCATCCAAAGGCTTGTATAAAAAATCAATGGCCGAATATTTAATTGCTCTTAAGGTGTATTCTTTAGCACTCTCTCCCGTTATAAAGATGATTTCAAAATCGATACAGTTTTCTTCCGATAGTCTTTTTAATAAATCAAATCCGGTACCTGTTGTTAGTTGTATATCAAGAAAAACAAGTTGAATATCCTCATGTTTAATTAAATCATAAGCTTCACTGATATCATATGCCTGAAATATTTGTTTTATCTGCGGAAACAATTGGCGCACACGCTGGCATATATAATCAGATGTATCCTGAATATCTTCAACAATTAAGGCATTTACTTGCTGTTCCATTTCATCTAGTTAAAAGTGATCGTTACAATGGTACCTCCATATTCAGGATCTTCGTAACGAATGTGAATGTTATAACCCAGTTCATTTAAAATATCAATTCGTTTCTGAATCAATTCAATTCCTCTAGATTCATATACTTTAATCGAATCTTTCTTCAGTTCTTCCGACTTCTTTCGACCTATACCATTATCTACAATTGTACAAACCAGGGCTTCTTTTTCTGCTGAAATACGAATGAGTAATTTACCATCTTTTTCAGAAGGATAGAGCCCGTGTTTTATTGCATTTTCAACAAAAGGTTGAATAATCATTGGAGGAATGGTTTTATTTAAAAGATCAGGATCAGCAACATTTAATTCATAATCAAAGGCTTTGGCTCGATATTTTATTTGCTCAAACTCAATATACATTTTTAGCAAATCAACCTCTTCTTTTACCGATATCTCCGTGTTTTCCTGCGATTGATCAATTACCTGAGATGATTTTATAGTGGCCTCCATATAGGCTCTTATTAAACGCGAGAATTTAATAATGTATTGATTGGCCAGTTCGGGTTTATGCTGTGTTACCAGGTTCTGAACTGAAGCCAAAAGGTTAAAGATAAAATGTGGATTAAGGTTTGCCTGCAACGAAGCAATTTCCAAATAACGCTTTTTCCGCTCCTGCTCAATGGCCTTTACCTTAAACATATATCTTGACCTGGAGATATAGGCAATGATTAATCCAAGAAGAAGCAAAACAAAAAATGCATATTTATAAAAATGTGGTTCTTTATAAAAAGGTAATTTAACAACCACATTAATTGAAGTTGTTTTAAAATCCTCTATCCCATTAACAAACGCAGGCTTCACCATGACTTCGAAAGTGTAGTTACCTGAAGCAAGATTATTATAAACAGCATAGTTTTGCTGACTCCAGTTACTCCACTGCTCTTTGTAACCTTTTAAACGATAACGATATTCCGGTTGTGTTGGCAATCCAAATCCAACTGTCTCAAAATCAAACTCCACATCATTTTCATGGCTTTTTAGTAATAATACTTTCCCTAATTTGCGTTCAGCATAGGATAATGAAGTATTATTACAATGAGTAATTTCAACATTAAAAAACTCAGAATCAAAACGAACTTTTAACGGATCAATTGCCGTTGTGTTGGTAGTTGATGGAAATAGGACTTTATCATTCCATCTCATAAAACCATTTTGCGCAATTTCCTGTGCCAGTAAACCATTTCTGAAATTGTAGGTTTTGATTATTAAATTCTCGTTACTTAAATATTCATCTAATTTAAGTACCATCAATTCCCGGGTTGTCCCCAGGAACAGTTTATCTTGAGAATAAGCCATAATGGCAGTTATATATCCAGAATGAGCTATAGGTACTTTTTTGAACTGGCGTTTTTCCGCATTCAAAAACCACAATCCATCTCTTCCTCCCATCCAAATGTTACCATTATTATCTTTGGCTATTGAGATTATTCCATTTGCAGGTACACCTTTGAATAAATCATCGGGCTTGATAAATATGTTTTTCTTACGATCATAGATTGACAATGACCGACCTGTTCCGATCCATATCCATGAGTCACCCATAAATTCCAAAGCAGAAGGGTGAGACTTAACGATCGAATTCGTCTCATCTTTTATGTATCTGATCTTTCCGTTTGCATCCAGAAAACCTAAGCCATTTTCCTGACCAAAAATGACACTATTTGTAACAGAGTCGTAACGTGTGATGAGCGAGATACCGGTATTAAGTTTGATGGTTTGGTTTTTATTGTATATCACCAATCCATAATGAGTTGGGAAGTACAAATTGCCGTTTTTATCCTTAGAAGCTCCGTAATAATAATCCGTTTCTTTGGAGTTATAGAACCCTTTGGCAATAATTTCCTTTTTCAAATTTCGCTGCATATCTAATTGATATAGCCCTTGCTTAAAAGCGGCACCATATAAACTTCCATCATCAGCTTGTATCAATGTCCAAAAATCTTTCATAAATGACTCCGGGAATACTTCAAAAGGATTATCCCAAATTTGATACAATCCATTATCAGATCCGGCCCATAGCTGATTATCCCGATCAATGATTACTGGATAAGGAGCTTTAATAAAATCCAA
The DNA here is from genome assembly GCF_050589785.1 of Carboxylicivirga caseinilyticus. Classification (NCBI taxonomy): domain Bacteria; kingdom Pseudomonadati; phylum Bacteroidota; class Bacteroidia; order Marinilabiliales; family Marinilabiliaceae; genus Carboxylicivirga; species Carboxylicivirga caseinilyticus. Next base: position 181,086 of record NZ_JBNGOX010000004.1, read on the forward strand.
CTGCAGCTCAACTGCCGTTCTTGATGCACTATCCAAAAGAAAATAATCATACATATAATTCAGCAGGAAGGATTTAACAGGAAGCTTATTCACCTCAACATTGATTATATCATTTCCTGCGTACCAGAACCTAAAAAGTAATTCTCCATCGGGCAACGACAGGTACCTCACCTCTTTTCCATTATTTAATAAAATTACTGGCAGATCATGCGATAAACGCCCCACATCCACTTTCCAACCATCAGGAGCAGTATAAATTCTCGATAACCTGTTTGACTTTATATGGTAAACGTCATTGGTAATAAAATCAGTGCAATACAGTAAGCGATGGTTTGGCTCATAAACCACGGATTTAACTCCTCCAACCGGAAAATCAACCCCTACCTTGTATTGCACAAGTAATGAGTCCTTCTGATAATGGTTAACCCAATCTTTTGTATAAATAAAATAGCAATTATCCGAAACCATTACTTGAAAAGATTCAGAAATATTCTTGATCAAACTGAAATCTGAACCATTAAATCTATAAACTCCGGAAGTCGCCTTTACAAATACATTCCCCTCTGCATCACTATCTATGGTATAAATATGTTCGTTACCCAGGTATTGATGGAAATGTTCACCGTTAAACTGGGCTAATCCAGCCTTGGTACCCACCCAAACATATCCATAGTCGTCCTGATGAATCGCCGTCACCTGAATTTGAGGCAGTCCGTTATGCGTATTATAAATTCTGTACGGTTTATCCTTGGCATGCAGTGATACAAGCCCCCAAAGGCATAAAACAATTATTGCAATTACTTTCATTCAGATTGAGTGTAAGCTTGATGATACAATATAATGATATTATCTGCATCGGCATGAAGATTAATAACAGATGGTCGTATGCCATAATAAACGGCAATTGATTTGCTACTTGGTGCATAACGAAAAAATGAATTTCCACTTATTACGCCAATTGACCACTTATTACTTTTCAGCCTATAAAACTGGCAGAACATACTAGTTTTATTACTATTCTAAACTCAGAGTCATGAAACAAATTTTACTTACCCTTTTGGTTGTCATAGCTACAACACATTTATCGGCGCAACAACTTGTTATGCTTCAGAGCAATGGTACATCAACTGCATTTGATGGTGAAACGCCTTTTATTGATGCATATGACAGTGCAATTGATGGTGATACCATTTATTTACCCGGCACAAGAGTCACACCACCTCCTGCTATAGATAAGCAATTAACCATTTACGGAACAGGACATTACCCTTCTACTACCAATGCAACTAATAGTTCTATTATTTATGGAACTGTCTATATTTCTGAAAACGCAGACAATATTAAACTTGAAGGAATTGAAATTACAGGTAGTCTCATTTTTATGAATAATCAAAAAATAGATAATGCAATTATTTCTCGTTGTAAACTTTACCAGGTTAGTTATCAGGGAGACTTAACTACTCCTTGTGAGAATAACACCATAAAACAATGTGTTATTACCAGTTCCGTATCATTAAATAATGCAAACAATTGTATTTTAACAAATAACATAATAGCCTCAAGCATTGGAAACGGTAATCAAATTGCCATTTTAAACAATGTTATACTTCATACCTCTACATCATCCACATATGGAACAATTACTAATGTTGATAACTCAACTATAGCCAATAATATTTTCAGACGAGCCAATAATGTAATCCAATCGTCATGCGAATCATCAACATTTGCTAACAATGTTTTTAAGTCAACAGCACTTGCAGGGGTAAATACCTTTTTAAACAACTATGAAAATGTTGATTTTGCCTCGTTATTTGTAAGTCAAAATGATGAAGGAGTTTTCAACTATGAACAGGATTATCATTTAAACAATACTGAAACATATCTTGGTAACGACGGAACGCAAGTTGGCATTTATGGTGGATTATTTCCATACAAGGACTATGCGATTCCTACTAATCCACATATTAGTTCACAATCAGTTGCTCCATCAACCGACGAAAACGGGATGTTAAACATCAGCATCACGGTTAATGCTCAACAGGAATAATTATGAAAAAATTAATATCAGCCCTACTGGTTGTATTATGCTTTTCAACAGGTTGGGCTCAGAATAAAATCAAAGGTTGGGAATATTGGTTTGATGATGCAACTGAAAGCATGACCAAATTAAATATTACTCCATCAGAATCATTTGTACTTGAATCCAATATTTCAACAGATGACCTGACAGATGGCTTACACCGAATTAATCTGCGATTCAAGGACGAGAACGATTTATATAGCACAATCTTATCTAGTTTCTTCTTTAAATCCGATACTGAAACAACTGGTATAGAACTTACTGAAGTCGAATATTGGTTTGATAGTAATTATGAGAATAAAGTTAATCAATCGATTATCGGGCAAACAGTTTGGGAACCAGTTCTGGATTTATCCGGATTGAATTTGGGGCTACATAGTATTCATATCCGTTTTAAGGATAGCATGGGTAAATGGAGCACAACGTTGAGCCAATTCATATTAACAAAAGATGTTGAACAGTCAGCAAGTATGAAAGCATGGCAATACTGGATTGATAATGATCTTTCTTCTGCTGTCACTACAAATATTACATCGGATACCGAATTTAGTTTGAGCACTGCGCTTGATTTGAGTGAAATGAATACGGGTGTACATACTTTTAATATTCGATTTCTCGACGATCAAAATCGTTGGACTGTAACACAAAGTAAATTCTTCTACAAAAAAGAATCCAGAAATCTGACAGGCAATGCAATTACAGCATACCAATTTTGGTTAGATGAAAAAATTGAAGAAGTATATACAATTGCCACTAGTCCAGCAGAATTAATAACCTTATCAGAAGCTATTGATTTTACAACTCTTGCAGCCGGCACACATGATATCCATTTTCGATTTCTGGATGAAACAGGAGTTTGGAGTAGTGCCATAAGCAACACTTTTATAAAAGAATCATTATCCATTGAAGATGGCCTGATTGCTCATTACCCACTTGATACTAATGGAGATGATCAAAGCGTTTATCAGCATCATGGTACTTTAAACGAAACAACATCTGTACCTGATCGATTTGGAAATGCAGATGCTGCTCTCTATTTCGATGGAATAAATGATTACATAAGAATACCTGACGCTGATCATCTGGATATTAACAATAGCGAACCATTCTCTGTTTCTCTTTGGCTTAAACAGGATGCTGAAAACATCAGCAAATATTTTCTTTCGAAATATAATCCTTCACTGGGTTCCAAAGGAGCTTATGGTTTTGGTACCGGTTATACCGGAGATGCCTACAGTTGGTTTTACTTCAATGATGAAGGAGGTAAAGAAAACAGGGGATCGATTGAATTGAACGATGGAAACTGGCATCATTATGTGGCAGTTTACAAACCTGGTGAAAACATCACTTTGTATATCGATAATCAATCTGACATTACACAAACAATTACATATACCGGCAATACAATTAACACAACAGATTTACTAATCGGCTGTGGAGCAAACATATCGCAATACTTTAAAGGAAGTCTGGATGATATAAGAATTTACAAAAGGGCATTGTCAACTGAAGAAATAAATGGATTGTACACCTATGTTCCAACGTCCTTACCTGCTAATGAATTGTCCAATGTGTTGATTTATCCAAACCCGGCAAGTGATCAGTTAAATATTGATTTAGGGCTTCATAAAGGCGCTGCCATTTATTTATATAATTCCACCGGAATTTGTGCCTACAATACCATTACCTCTGACAAGACAATTGAAATACCCGTATCACATCTAGAACCAGGTTTATATCTAATTGAAATTAAATCAAATAAAGGAAGAACTATTTCAAAAGTTATGATCAAATAATCATCGACATGAAAAGACTAATACTGGTAATTACAAGTCACATACTTTGTTTCCATTTGATACATTCGCAAATGGCAGCTTATTATCCTTTTGATGGTAATGCCAATGATATCAGTGGAAATGAACACAATGGAACCGTTTATGGAGCCACTTTAACAACCGACAGAGATGGCAATGCCAATTGTGCTTATTACTTTGATGGTATTGATGATTATATCGATTTAGGCGACTGGGAGAATGGTGGAGCCATGTCAATCACTTTCTGGGCCCGCTGGGATGCCTTTAATAATTATTCAAGAATCATTGATCTAGCAAATGGCTCATCCAATGCAAATATTATTGTATCTAATTACCAAACTGCCGGAAAGTTCTTTTTTCAGATTTATAGTACATCTACTAAAGGCGTAACCTCAAGTAGCTATATTATAACAGCATCTTCCTGGGACTTTTATAGTGCCACAGTAAGTGATAATGGAGTAATGAGAATATATAAGAATGGAGTTCTTGTGAATGAATTAGCAAATGGAGTTGTTCCGGCACAAGTTTTAAGAACCAAACAATATGTTGCCAGGAGTAACTTCTCGCAGGATGGTTATTTTAAAGGAGCCATTGATGATATTCGCATTTTTAATCATACACTTTCAGAAGTTGAAGTATCCAACATTTATAACAACACATCAACTCGAATAGAAAAATCAAACTTAAATAGTATTAAAGTATTTCCTAATCCTGTAAAATCCACTTTGTATTTTAGTCAGCAATTGGCATCAGGAAACACATTATCTTTATTCAATATTACAGGTAAATGCGTATTCTCAAAACTTGTTAATGAAAATACAAATTCAATAAACCTGAATCAGTTATCAGAAGGTATTTACCTGCTAAAAATACAATCTGATAATGGAGAAGAAACACTCAAGATAGTTAAGAATTAATTCCTGATTTAATACAAAGGGGTGAAGTTAATGGAAGAGGTTATCGGGACCTCTTCCATTTTTTATCTGAATATTACTCCGTTCGACTCATTATTGGTGATGCTGATTCCTGTAATGATATAATCATACTTATATGGACTGTTTTGATCATCAAGTTTTAATTTTAATTCCGTATCACCTGTTACTGCAACAATCGAACGAACATCATCCAACTTTAATTCTTTGTTTTTTTTGCATTTGTAAATGATGTATCCCACATTATTTTCACCAGCATTCCATGCAAGTGAGATGGTATCATTATTAACATCCCATTGAGCGTTTTCGGGGCGTTCTGGCATAATCTGTTTCACTCTCTTATTTTTGGGAGGAAGTGCCACATACCTGTAATGTTTTTTCTGCATCCGTTGTTTAAATCCCAAAGGATTAGTGCGCATATATTTAGCACTAAAAAACATACTCCCTTCCACATTCTCATATTTCCGAAGCAGTTTTACCTGCTTATCCATTTCTTTTGATTTTTGCCAGGCTTTTTCACCAGATTTAGCATCCAATCGATATAAACCGTGTCCGATATACAGAGGACAGCCGAAAGCATTTTTATCCCACCAGTCAACAAGTACTGAATAGTCAGCTACTTTCTTTCCTATTGGCCAGTATATTTGAGGGGTAACATAATCAATCCATCCTTCCTGCTGCCATTTTAGCACATCAGCATACAGGTCGTCATAATTGGTTTGGCCGGCTTTTGTTGCCGATCCTCTTGGATCTTTATCGTTATTACGCCAGACACCAAACGGTGATATACCAAACTCAACATATGGAGCCACGGCTTTTATGGTATCATGAAGCTGTTTGATGATCAGGTCAACATTATCTCTTCTCCAATTTTCCTTTTCATTAGTTGAAAAACCTCTGGGATATAATTCAAAAGCCTGCTGATCCGGAAAATCTTTTCCACTGATACGATATGGATAAAAATAATCATCAAAATGAATGGCATCAATCTCATATCTTCTTAAGATATCGGCCACCACATTACAGACATGATTGCGTGTTTCGGGAAGGCCCGGATTGAAATAAGCTTTGCTACCATACGTAACAAACCATTCGGGATTCGTCTTTACCGGATTTGATTCGGCAATTGAACTTTTGGCAGTGTCGAAAACTGCCCGATATGGATTCATCCAAACATGAATATCCAAACCTCTTTTCCTACATTCCTTGATGGTAAATTCCAGTGGATCATAAAATGGATCAGGAGCTTTACCCTGCTCTCCGGTAAGCCATTGCGACCATGGCTCAAAAGAAGATTGATAAAAAGCATCGGTCGATGGTCTTATTTGAAAAATAACAGTGTTGAAATGATATTCTTTTGCGAGATCCAGTAATTCAATCATTTCTTCCTGTTGCATATCAGTTGATAATCCAGCTCTTGAGGGCCAGTCAATATTGGCAACCGTTGCAATCCATACAGCACGCATTTCCCTTTTGGGATATTTACCAGCATACAATATTACAGTTGCCAGAAAAGCAAACTGAATAAGAACAATGCATCGTTTCATTTCAATTCAGGAATTTAATTGTATTCAAATAAAAGTTGAAGATACACCAAAGTAAAGAGATAAAAAAAGGGAAGCCTTTGCTTCCCTCTCTGAAATATTGTATCATAAAATTATTCCTGCTCAGCCAGAAAACGTTCTGCATCAATGGCAGCCATACAGCCAGAACCTGCAGCAGTAACTGCCTGACGATACTGATCATCCTGAACATCACCACAGGCAAATACTCCTGGTACATTTGTTTTTGAAGTTCCTGGAATGGTTTTAATATAACCTACTTCGTTTGTATCAATGTAATCAGCAAAAATTTCTGAGTTTGGCTTATGTCCAATTCCAAGGAAGAATCCATCAATAGCGATCTTCACTTCTTCCTCCTCCGGAGTACCCATGTTTTTCACTAAAGTAGCACCTTCAACAACTCCGTTTCCAAATAATCCTTTGGTCTGATGTTTCCAAAGAATTTCGATGTTTTGAGCTTTGATTACTCTATCCTGCATAACTTTTGAGGCACGTAATTCATCACGACGAACAATAAGGTAAACTTTCTTTGTCAAGCCTGAAAGATACAATGCTTCTTCACAAGCAGTATCTCCACCACCTACTACAGCCACATCCTTACCTCTGTAGAAAAATCCGTCGCATGTTGCACACGCCGAAACACCTGAACCAGCATATTTTGTTTCATCAGGTAAACCTAAATATTTGGCTGTTGCACCCGTAGCAATAATCAAGGCCTCAGCTTCTACTACTTTACTCTCATCAATTGTTACTTTAAACGGACGGGCAGATAAATCTGCTTTTGTAGCCATTCCAAAACGAATATCTGTTCCAAAACGTTCAGCTTGTTTTTTGAGGTCTTCCATCATTTCAGGACCTGTGATACCAGATGGATAACCAGGGAAATTTTCAACCTCAGTGGTAGTGGTTAACTGTCCTCCGGGTTGCATTCCTTCATACATAACCGGGCTCAGATTGGCACGGGCAGCATAGATAGCAGCAGTATATCCTGCCGGACCAGAACCTATAATTAAAACTTTTACTTTTTCAACATCAGTTGCTTCATTATTATCTTTTTTGGGGGCACTCAAATCCTCCATTTTTCCGAATAGAGCCATAATATGTATGTATTTATATTTTTATATAATTTAAAAACTAATTATTCAGCGTTTGACAATCAAAATTTATGCCGTTCAAAAATGATACTGTTAATCCGTTCATCATACTGACATGCCAACCGATTAACTGACAAAATATCAGATTTATATAAAATTACTGATATAAAACAATAGAATCAACATCGAAAGACATCCCGGAAACTAAACCTAATCCTCCATCAATATTATTATGAATCTGATTAGGATCAAATATGGGTAATCCTTCATAAAAACCATCATATCCAGCTGAAATTACCTTACTTCTGAAATAAGAATAATAATCATAGGTATGATGATATAAATAAAGTGAGATTTTTATTTTGTCTTCATAATAATCAAAAAACAGATAATCCTTCGGAATGTTGACATTAATTGTATAAGTTATTCCATTTACCAATTCATCAGTAAATAAACCCTGAAAATTCAATCCTTGCAATAAGCTGCCACTTTGATCCTTCTGAAGAAAAATCGGATCATCTTTATCGTAATCTACAACATCCCTCGTATAATATGGCTCATTATTTATCATCCCATATCCTTCGCGTATAATATATAACTGGTAATAATCTTCCTCAGCCAAAGGATCTGAGAATGATACCTTCGTTTTTAAATAACTCATCTGAATACCATCGGTATAACTATAGTTGATGGTACTTGTATCCATTTTTTCAATAGGAATCTCACCAGGCAAATAGGATTCTACAAGAATTGTATCTCCTTCTCTTTCAAAAGCCTCAATAACAATATCATCACCTTTACTAAAGGTAAACTCTTTCCAGTTACTCCAAACAGTATCTGAAGGAAGAATATAGGTACCCTGATTTACTCCATTTATTGAGATTCGAAACCTGGCATTTTCAACTTGTTTATAGCTAGGAACTGATAATATACTCTGACTCTTACTAAAATGAAGACTCAAGGCACTATCGGGATATATAAAGGAATACATAACCAACTTATCGGGCTGATCATTTAACTCAATAAGGATATCTTTCTCGCAGGAAAGCATCAGTAATAGAAACGAAACAATTAAACTATATTTTATAATACTCCATCTCATACCTAAAACTGTATTGTAAACCTGGCATATGGTATTGGAAACGGGAACAAACTAAATTGCTTCAACGAACGCTTTATATCACCATTATCCTGTTCTGTATCCGAAAAATAAAGGAAGAATGGATTCTGGCGCCCATATGCATTCAACAGTCCAAAACTCCAAACTCTGCTCCCGTACGGTTTTTCTTTTTCAAAATTAACTCCCATATCGAGTCGGTGAAAGTTAGGCATTCGATAACTATTTCGCTCACTTATGTACTGATTATATTTAGTGTCGAACTCATTTTCCTGAGTTGGCAAATCAGGTGCATAATATTTGGTTTCAGGTAAAGTTATCGGACTACCTGTTCCAAATGTCCAGGTGCCGCTAAGGGTAATCCCTTTTTTGAACCGATACATTAGAAACAGCGAAGCATCATGTGTTCGGTCAAAATCTGCAGGGAAAGGATTTCCATTATTCAATTCTTCAAACTGATTGATCGTTTTTGAATAAGTATATCCAAACCAACCCGATAAACTACCTGTTTTTTTATGAAGTAAAAACTCAATACCTTTTGATTCACCATCGCCTGCGGTCAACTTATTTCGCCAGTCTGAAGTAAAATCAAAATAACTGGTTGATTCCTTATAAGCCAGAATATCAGAGAATGATTTGTAGTATGCTTCTATGGAAAGGCCAAAGCCTTTGCCTATCTCATATTCCCATCCAAATGCCGTCTGTGTTGCCCTCATGGGTTTAATTTCATCAGACACCGGCAACCACATATCGGTTGGCATTGATACACTTGATGTTCGTAATAAATGCATGTATTGTGTCATATGACTATAGGCTGCTTTCACCGACATCCTGTCATTAATAAGGTAACGAGCCGAAAATCGGGGCTCAGCCGACCAGTAATACTTTGACTCAGTTTGGAATGCTGAAAAATGGCCTCCAATATTCAACCTTAGGTTATCTGTCAGATTAAAATCGTCCTCAACATACAACCTTAATTCTGGTCGAAACATACGGTTGCCTCCATAGGTTGTGTCGATCGCCTCACTTCCGGTATTTTCCTGCAGATATACATCTATACCAGGATAAAAATTATGAGCTGTTAAGCTTGCACCAAACCTGAAATAATGCGCAGGTCTTGGAATATAATCCCAATCAGTTTTTAAAGTATAATCCTTTATTCCACTATAATAATTCTGATTGACAACCGTCCAGTCACCATCTGACTGGTAATTTACTTTCTGACCAATATAGAACTGATAATCACTATAACTGGCTGTTGTATTTACAAACACCTTTTCACCAAAGATGTGATTCCATCGTGATGAAAACACTGCATTTTTCCAACCTATATCACTTTCATCGTATGCTTCTACTACCTGTCTTGAGGTATTGGTTTCATTGGCACTTATCTCAATATTCTGAAAGTTATATTGAAGATCATACTGATCCTTACCCAAATACGAACTAACATAAATCCGGTCTTTATAACCTAATTTCAGATTAAACTTGGAATTAAAGTCATAGAAGTAAAACCGGCTTTTATTATTGTCATTTAACTGCAATAACCCAGTAAAAATATCCATATACGTTCGTCTAATCGAGACAGAAAAAGACGATTTATCTTTTATCAGCGGACCTTCTGCAGCCACCCTGCTGGATAAAACACCAATACTTGCCAGTCCTTTAAACTCCTGATCATTCCCATCATACATACGAATATCAACAACCGATGAAAGTCTTCCACCATAACGAGCCGGAAAGCCACCTTTTACGACACTTACATGATTAACTGCATCGGCATTGAATATGGAAAAGAATCCCAACAGGTGTCCAACATTATACACAGGTACATCATCCATCAATACCATATTCTGATCAGGACCACCGCCCCTGACATACAAAGCACTTAATCCTTCACCTCCACTCTGAATACCAGGTAACAACTGAATACTCTTCACTAAATCAACTTCGCCTAAGAATACCGGAACGTTTTTTATTTGTTCGATGGGTAAATCAACTGTTCCGGTTCTGGTACTTTTAACTTTATTCGGAACCTTTGACTTTATAATGGAAATTTCTCTGATCTCGCTATCTGCAATCATATCAAAATGAATAACCGTATCAGACTGTAAGTCAATTAACATTTCCTGATGTTCATACCCGACGTAAGAACAATTCAACCGAGTATATCCTGCAGGCAGAGTAAGACTATAAAAACCAAAGTTATTACTTACTGTTCCCAACAATTGATCTTCATCGTAAATATTCGCCTGAATCAAGGCTTCTTTTGATTTCGCATCCCGAATATAACCTCTGATAACATGTTTTCCGGGAATACCTTCGTAGGGTTGAATAATAATTTTATTTCCTCTAACTAAAAAGCTTGAAGGACATTTTATAAATAGTTCATTTAAAATCTCACGTATTGTGGCAGAAGAACGACTCAACTCAATACTCTCTTCGAAACAGAGCATATTACTGTAACTAAAAACAACATTGGCCTGATCTTCAATCGACTTCAGGAAATAAGCAGTAGAAGCTTTGGTAGTATCAAAAGACACCTCCTCATATAAAACGTTTTGCCCATTCAACTGTAAAGCAAACAGTTGAATGAGCAAAATGATGAAAATATTTTTATAACCTAAATTTTCCAGTTTCGGCATTTCAAATTATCATCCCCGAATTTAATCAGAGATGATCAATTTTTTGCCATCCATGGTAAAGTTTTTCTTGAAATGTATTCGCAGCTCAACCAGAACTTCTTCCAGTGTTGGAGAATTAAACTTCGAAGTAATTACTCTGTCGGTAACTTCAGCTTTATTTTCAATCTCCTCTATATCTTCAGTAAAATGATCTCTTAAGGTCTGTAAAACTTCCTTCATCCCTGTTTTTTCAAACTCAATGACACCTGTTCTCCATGACATCCTATTTAATGGTGTATCATTTACTTTTTCAAATTCTCCATTAATAAATGAAGCAGATTCTCCCTTTGAAACAATTACATCTTTATCGTTTGATGAAAACATAACCCGACCTTCTGTAACAATCAGGTTGGTTGCTCCATTAACCCCTGTTTCTTCAAGATAAAAAGCGGTACCCAACACCTTCACTTCTGTATTTCCTACCTTCACAACAAAAGGCTGTTCCGGATTTCTGGTCACCTTAAAATATCCTTCCCCATGCAGTTTTAATCGTCTTTGACGACCATCAAATGATTTTTCGAATACCAGTTTACTATGGGTATTCAAATCAACCAATGAATTATCAGGCAATACAATACTTTCTACTTCAATTGAAGAAGAAAAAGCTACCCATTTTCCAAAACCGGGAGTTGTCTGATATAATGTAAGGGCAACACTCACTGCTATCAAAGGCAAGAGCATTGCTGCAATATTCCTGAAAGAAAAGGATACCTTTTTACCATTTTTTTTCTCATTGGTAAAGCCTACTTTAGAGGCAAATTGCTTATAGTCTTCTTCAACATCAATAGCATCAAATGCCATAATGTTAGAAGAATGATTCCAAACAGCTTGCACCTCATCAAAATACACTTGATTATCAGATGAAAGATTTAACCAACTATTAAGTTGTTCTCCTTCGTCTGAAGTAAGCGAGTTTGTAAGATGCTTAACTATAAGCTCATCAATATTTCCCCAGTTCTCACTCATACAATTATTAATGAAATTCCATCAAACCAAACAAGTTTGGTTGCTCTTGTTCAGCCTTTTCAGTTTCCAATATTTTCTCTTCTTGCATTTCAACTTCCTTCATTTCAAGCACTTCTTCCTTTGCTTGATCTTCATTCACAGGTGAAAATAGTTGGGCCAAAACTTGAAAAATAAATTCCATTGTTGTTAGGTTTTATTGTTATACAATTTCTTCAACACTCATATGACAATTCAAAAAACAGGTACACGTATTACTTTTTTATTTTTTATTTAACCTTTAATTAATATCAGTATCCATAAAATAATATTCAGGTAATGTGTGAGCTGTTTTCGAAGCACTTTAAGTGCCTTACTTATTTGCGTTTCCACGGTTCTTTTTGACAATCCCAGTTGATCTGCTATTTCCTGATTTGGAGTTCCTTCAAAACGACTCATTTCAAAAATTTTTCTACACTGATCAGGAAGTGTTTTAACCACCGTATAGATTCGTTCTTCCAGTTCTGTTTCCTGCAGTTTATCCTCCACAAAAGCTTCATCTTCTTTTTTCTCAGCAAAGATATTTGCATGATGATCGCGACGTATTTTATTATGCTTTATCTGATTAAGAGATCTATTCCGTACCGATTGGTACATATGAGCCTTTAAAGATGTATGAATGTTTATTTCATTTCGTTTCTCATAGAAAGTGACAAAAACATCCTGTACCAACTCTCTTGCCAGATCATCATCAACCACAACTTTGCGTGCAAAAACAACTAATTGTGCATAATATTTAAGGAAAAGTGATTTGTAAGCAGATTCATCTCCACTTTTTATTCCTTCAATTATCCATTTATCATCCAATTCCATCAACGTGTATTATGCAAGATTGTGACTGCCCGTAAAAATATAAATTCATTTTATTAAAGGCTAAATAAAAAGGCTAAATGGTAAAAATTGTGATTAAAGCAATATTAATCCAATACGAACAAATACTGTTAACCATATTGTAAAAAATGGCAAATTCCTTATCTTTGCATTCGCCTTTGAAAAAAGGCTTATAATGTTCGGGATGTGGCGCAGCCCGGTTAGCGCACTGGTCTGGGGGACCAGGGGTCGCAGGTTCAAATCCTGTCATCCCGACAATTAAAAAAGAGGTTTTTTAGTTCATACTAAAAAACCTCTTTTTTAATTTCTCACTATACTTATTTCCAGAGTAAATCCTAATCTAAATTCAAGCTGATCTTAATGCCCCAGCTTCGGTATTGGCCATTTTCAAAGCCAACAAATGTACCGACACTGCCCATTAAAAATATCTGACTGATTCCATATCCGAACTCGGTATAGTTTTTAAAATCGGGTGTTGTAAGATAGCTGGCGTACAGATTCTCTACCCATAAACGATTACTCACCCAGGGTAAAAACTTCAAAAACAGATATGGAGTGGCATATGAAACATGCCCCTCGACATACCACTTATTAGTGCTCACACTATAGTCATCCAAAAGATTAAAAGTCCCATCCCAATCTTTGAAGCTGATGGGTATTTCATTCGTATTAAAATGCTGGAAACGTGAAAAATGCATTTGCTCATTTCGCGAGAAATAACCTCCGCCGGCCTGCCATTTAAATTCGTTAAAGATACCCCACGACTTGCTTTGATATACCGATGTCTTAATCAGCTCGTAATCCGATTCGCTGTCCATTATACCAGTTACTCCACGTTCGTATCCCAGTTTAAATGTTGGATAACGTGAACTACGATTATATTTCCTTCCCTTGTAAACACGATAGTGCATCCGAGGAGTATATTCTAAATCAATGTTAAAATGAACATCTTTTTGATCTCGTAAATGATCGGTTGTGACATTTGAATTAACCGGTATGTTAAGCGCATAATCTTTATCCCTGTCTAATACAGACCAATTAGTACTGTTTTGCAACTCTTTAAATGAATGATACGAAGCATTAACATTTAAACGAAAACCATGAACCACATCAATACCATGACTAACAAAAAAGTAATCGTTTTGATACAACTTCATATAATGTTCTTTAAAGAACAAAGCCGAAATAGCATTTAAGGTTCGATCAATTCCATATTTACTGTTAAAATCCTTGCTTTGCTGACCAAATCCAACACTTACATATCCACGTTTCATGGGTGCAAAAGAATAACTGGCAAAATTACTCCACAGCACTTTTTCTCTATTGAAAGCATATTTAATTTGAGGTCGCATATAAATGTTATGCACCGAATCTATTCGATAGTTAAACCTTAGTCCCTGCTCGTAGCTCCATCCATCAACTGCATTAAAATCAATCTGCTTCAATCCTATTAATCCGTCATATGTTATTCTCAAGGCTGAATCAGCTGCATAAAATGTATGTCCTGAAAGAAAACCACCGGATACTTTACTAAAAAGCGATTTCTCTTTCTTCTCTACTTTAACAGTATCGGCTTGCTGTTTTGCCAGTTTAATTGAATCTTTTACCTCAAATCCTCTTAACTCATCTCCAGTCAGCGGTATTGGACGGATCTTATCCCAATACAAAGAGTCTTTTTGCAAGGTATCCTTCTTGTGAGTGATTTTATAGGTGTTTTTAATCTCCAATGATTCCTCTTCTCCCTGTTCCTGTTTGCGCGATTCCTTTTCAATCAAACGCGACAGCTTGATCATTTCCCGATTATTCAACTCTTCTTTGGCTAAGAGCTCTTCCATTTTTTGCTGAGCTTTTGACTTTTCTGCCTGTTCAAGCTCTTCTTTTTCTCTTAGCTCTTCAGCTTTTATTGCTGCTTCTTCGGCTGCATACTGTTTTAACAAAATACCAGGTACAGGTAAGTCGGTGTTGAGCACAATATCCTTGTATTTAACCGAACCGGCATATTTAAAATCAGCCTTTACACCAAAGATAGATGCTTTCACATTAAATCGATGACTGATTGGCAACCATGACCGCTCTTTTACCGGAGCATATACCTGTTTGACATTTATCTCACCAAAAAAAGCATCATTGGTCACATCAATGGAATGGATATTCCATAAGTTATCTACAATATAAATATAACCACTGTATGTTTGCTGGCTTCTACGTTTAGGTATGATTTTTATTTTATTCACGGTTGCATCTCCTTCGTAGAAAAAGCCTTCGTAAACAAATTTATAATAACTGAATGCGTTTGGAGCAAGAGGTGAAACCGCTATATCTTGCGTTGGTTCGTAAAAACTATAGGTAATATAACCAATCACATCATTTTCATTACTCCCGGGGAAGGTACTTTGTGAATTAACAATGGTGTGATTGTAATTATCAGGAGCCGTAAACTTTATTTCGTTCATCGATTCCATGGTATAGGTTTTACCAACTTCAATGCGGGCATCCTTATCCTCTTCTTCCTTATCCATCATTTTTTTTATCAGCTTCGGAATCTTTTCCATTTTCAAGCTTCCCTTCAGATAGACCTCTGCATTGTAGACTGCTGTTTGACGCTGGTAATATGGAGCCAGACTGATGGCTTTTCTCATTATTGGATAGGCAGGATCTTCGCCACCTGAGTACACCCGGACTTCTTTAATACGATAGGTTTGCTTTTTTAATTGAATATTCCGCTCTACAAATCCATTTGTAACAGTAAATGTAATTTCCTGTTTTTCAAATCCCAATCCCTGAAAAACCATTGTATAGGATCCGGGCTCCAGTAGTATTTCATACTCCCCCAATTCATTGGTTGTGGTCCCTGTTGTAGTTTGCTTTAAATAAATGGTGGTAAAAGGCACTGTTTGATCGCTCTCATCGGTTACTACACCTTTGATACCTGTCTGACTGTAGGCGTTAATAGAGAAAATTGCAGCAAACAGCCATAAGGTCAATTTCATTTTCATCATAAATTCCGGTTAAGTTCGTCTGGTTAAATCCTATTTCATATTAATGCACCCAAAATAAAAATGGTTGCCTCAACAATATTTATAGGTCGATTAAAACAGCAGGTAAGTTACAACAAAACCGAATTTTATTGATGATGGTTTTAAAATTTAACAGTAAATGAATTGTTAACGGTATAAAATAATGGTTCTACATCAGGAGGAACAAGATTATCATAATCCATGCGAACAAATAGACTAAACGAAAAAGCCTTGGTTATAGAAAAGCTGAGACTTGTTTCGCTCCAGATGCGAAAATCAGCCGGATCGGAATAATCCGGTTCATAATAAGTGGTCTGACTAAATTTAGCATTATCCGACATTTGCCAATCCATCGAAAACATCGAACTAAACTTCACCAGGCTTTTTCTCCGTTTGTAGTCATCATTCTCGAATAACTCATTCAAATAAATGGTGTAGGCCACAACAAACAATTTGAATTTATCTTTATCGGCTATATTAAAACGAGGTCCACCTCCCATAATATAACGATGCTTCAGACTTTTTACGCGGTTGTAGCTGTATTGCGAAAATGCTTCAGCAATGATAATTTTATCGGGCACCCAATAATTGTATTTAAACATAAAGCCCCCGTTATTTACATTACTTTCATTATCTACCCTGCTATAACCTATATCTGAAGAGAATAGATACGTATTGTCGTTATCGTTGTACTGCAGCTTAAATTTCGATGACACCTGGAGCATGTCAGTATTGGTATGCACATAATTAACACCCAAATTTACATCACCCTGAAATCCTTTATTTGGATCTTTCGTCCGGCGCTTATCAATACTAACAATTTGAGCAATTGACGCGATAGATACGAAAAAAAGAAACGATATTGCAGCAAATCTACGGATCATACGACAAATTTTCAGACAAAAATAAGATTTAACCCGAGATTGTAAAAACACATTTCAACACATTAAAAATATGACAAAAATCATACACATGTGCTTAATTAGAATTACATTTGCAGACTTTAATAAATAAATAGTAAACAACAAAACGATGCCAACAATTTCAGACAGAGGAAACCTAATGCCAGCTTCTCCCATACGACGACTTGCTCCTTATGCAGAAGCCGCCAGGGCCAAGGGTTTAAGGGTTATCCATCTTAATATCGGACAACCTGATATTAAAACTCCTGAAGTGGCGTTAAACGCGATTCGAAACATCGATTTAAAGATTGTAGAATACAGTCATTCGGCAGGAAACGAAAGTTATCGACGAAAAGTAGCTGATAAATTCAATGGTCTAGGAATGGGCATTGATTATACTGATATCCTGATTACTACCGGAGGATCGGAAGCTATAATATTTAGTTTTCTTGCCTGTTTAAATCCCGGTGAAGAAATAATAATTCCGGAGCCATTCTATGCAAACTACAATGGATTTGCTTCCATGGCAGGTATTAATATTATTCCTATTCCTTCCAGCATTGAAGATGGTTTTGCCTTGCCTCCAATCGAAGAATTCGAAAAGGTAATGACACCAAAAACTAAGGGTATCTTAATCTGTAATCCTAATAATCCAACAGGTTATTTATATTCAATGGAGGAAATGCTGCAGCTTCGTGATCTGGTTGCCAAACACGACCTCTATCTGTTTTCAGACGAAGTATACCGTGAATTTTGCTACGATGGAGAAAAACACATCTCCGCTATGCACCTTAAAGGTATTGAGCAGAATGTTGTAATGGTTGATTCTGTTTCGAAACGATACAGTGAATGTGGCGTTCGTATTGGAGCATTAGTTACCAAAAATAAAGAGGTAATTCAAACAGCTCTAAAATACGGACAGGCCCGATTAAGCCCTCCGGGATTTGGACAAATAGCGGGTGAAGCTTCATTGGAAACACCACCCGAATATTTCGAAGAAGTGTACAACGAATATATTGCCCGAAGAGACTTTATTGTTGAAGGATTAAATAAAATACCGGGCGTTTATTCTCCAATGCCTAAAGGTGCTTTTTATACAGTGGCTAAATTACCGGTTGATGATGCCGATAAATTCTGTCAATGGATACTAAGTGATTTTGAATACAATAAACAAACCGTAATGATGGCCCCTGCTTCAGGTTTTTATTCAACGCCAGGCAAAGGAAAAGATGAAGTACGTATTGCTTATGTATTAAAAGTTGAAGACCTGGCCAAAGCCTTGGAAGTACTGGAAAAAGCTTTAGAGGCCTATCCGGGCAGAACAGTCTAGAAAAACAAAACCCACAATATTGAAGCCGTTGCATTTGTAGCGGCTTTTTTTTCTTTCTTTTAGGTGAGATAATTAATTTGCTACAAGCAAAAAAGACCGCCCTTTACAGACAGTCTTTTATTAATATTTTAAAACTACGATTAAATTAATCCATGCTCTTTTAACAATGCTTCCATATCTTTTTGAACTTCGCGGGCAGCCTCTCCGGCCTTCTCAGCAAAATCAGTTCCGTTGGATGCATAAATTATTCCGCGGCTTGAATTTACCAACAAACCACACTTGCTGTTCATCCCGTTTTTAGCTACTTCTTCCAAACTTCCACCTTGCGCACCAACACCAGGTACTAACAAGAAATGATTGGGAATTATCTTACGGATATCAGCCAGCATTTCAGCTTTGGTAGCTCCTACCACATACATTAGGTTTTCTTCGGTACCCCACTCTGCACTGGTTTTAATAACCCGCTCAAAAAGTTTTTCATCATTCTCAGTCATGTACTGAAAATCATAAGCTCCTTTGTTTGATGTCAAAGCCAAAAGAATAACCCACTTATCAACATATGTCAGAAATGGTTTTACAGAATCTTCACCCATATAAGGAGCCACAGTCACTGAGTCGAACTCCATATGATCGAAAAAGGCTTTCGCATACATCGAAGAAGTATTACCGATATCTCCACGCTTGGCATCAGCAATAATAAAAATATCAGGATAATTATACTTCAGATAATTAACTGTTTTTTCTAAAGAGTTCCAGCCATTAACTCCCAAACTCTCATAAAAAGCAAGATTGGGTTTATAAGCAACAGTAACCTCATGAGTTGCATCGATAATCTGCTTATTAAAAGCAAAGATTGGATCGGTAGTATCCAGTAATTCACGCGGAATCTTATTGATGTCGGTATCAAGTCCTACACATAAGAAACTCTTTTTCTTTTTGATATTCTCAAACAGTTCTTGCGAAGTCATACTTTATAATTTGATGCCTGAAAAGACAGACATTCGTTATCAATTTACAATCATTTTGAATCCAAAGCGAATGCTTTTTACATTTCACTCATCTTCAAACGCTCTGCGTTTTCTTCAATCACCAGTTTATCAATGATTCCATGAATATCACCATCCATAATTGCCGACAAATTGTAAAGTGTCAGGTTAATGCGATGATCTGTAACACGTCCCTGAGGATAGTTGTAAGTACGGATTTTAGCCGAACGGTCACCTGTTGAAACCATGGTTTTACGTTGCGATGCAATTTCATCAAGGTACTTCTGATACTCAAGATTATACAATCGCGTACGAAGCTCAGCCATAGCCTTATCCAGGTTTTTCAGTTTCGATTTCTGATCCTGACATTGTACCACAATACCTGTTGGAATGTGCGTTAATCGGATGGCAGAGTAGGTGGTGTTCACCGACTGTCCTCCCGGCCCTGACGAACAGAACTCATCACGACGAATATCTTCATTACGCAATTCAATATCAAATTCCTCAGCTTCTGGAAGTACAGCAACGGTTGCTGCTGATGTATGAACACGTCCCTGTGTTTCAGTTTGAGGCACACGTTGCACACGGTGTACACCCGATTCGTATTTCAATACACCATAAACACCTTCACCCGTGATATTCATCACAATCTCCTTGAAACCTCCTGATGTTCCTTCGTTACTGTTGGTAACTTCAACGCGCCATCCTTTGCTTTCACAAAATTTGGTATACATGCGAAAAAGATCACCTGCAAAGATACTTGCTTCATCACCTCCGGTACCAGCTCGAATTTCCATCACAGCATTTTTACCATCCTGAGGATCGGCAGGAATCAGTAATAATTTGATTTCTTCCTCCATGCCTGGCAATGTATCTTCCAACTCATCCATTTCCATCTTGGCCATCTCCCTCATCTCAGGATCTGTTTCTTCCTTCAAAATCTCACGGGCCGAATGAATGTTATCCAAAGCATTTTTGTAGCGTTTTTGTACTTCAGCTACTTTTGCTAAATCCTTGTATTCTTTATTAAGCTTGATGTATCTTTTTGTATCAGCAATTACTTCAGGGTTGGTAATTTGTTCGCTTACCTCCTGAAATCGTATCAAAATGCCTTCCAGCTTATCAAGCAAAGAGTTTGTTGACATATTCTTTTTTCACTAAAATCGTTAATAATAAATTGGCAGACTCTCATCAAGTCTATCAATAGATAAATGTTCCAAACTCACTTTCGATGGTCAGTTTCTTGCCCTCATGAGCTTCTACTCTTCCCACAACCTGAGCATCAATATTAAATGATTTGGCAATTTCAATCACCTGATCAGCTTTCTCAGGCGACAGATATATTTCAAACCGGTGTCCCATATTAAACACCTTGTACATTTCTTTCCAGTCAGTTCCCGACTCCTCGTGAATAATTTTAAAGAGAGGAGGAACATCAAAAAGATTATCCTTTATAACATGCACATCATCAACAAAATGCAATACCTTGGTCTGAGCACCACCTGAGCAGTGAACCATTCCATGAATATCTGAACGCATTTTATCCAGTACCTTTTTAATTACAGGCGCATAGGTACGGGTTGGAGATAGAACCAGTTTACCTGCATCAACATCAGCACCTTTAACAGAATCTGTTAATTTATAGTTTCCAGAGTAAACCAATTCTGCAGGCACAGCGCCATCGAAACTCTCTGGATATTTTTCAGCCAAATACTTTGCAAAAACATCATGACGGGCAGATGTTAAACCATTACTTCCCATTCCTCCATTGTATTCCTGCTCATAGGTAGCTTGTCCGTAAGATGATAACCCTACAATCACATCTCCAGGTTGAATGGTATCATTCGAAATAACATCAGAACGCTTCATACGACAGGTTACTGTACTATCGACTATAATAGTTTTTACCAAATCACCCACGTCAGCCGTTTCTCCTCCGGTTGGGTAGATACTGATTCCCATATCACGTAATTCAGCCAGTAATTCATCAGTACCATTAATAATGGCAGAAATGACATCACCTGATACCAGGTTTTTGTTTCTTCCGATAGTTGATGAAACCAGAATATTTTCAGTGGCTCCCACACAAAGCAGATCATCCACATTCATTATAATAGCATCTTGTGCTATTCCTTTCCAAACAGATATATCACCTGTTTCCTTCCAATACATATAGGCCAATGACGATTTGGTTCCTGCACCATCGGCATGCATAATATTACAATACTCTGGATCACCTCCTAAAATATCCGGAACGATTTTACAGAATGCTTTTGGAAAAACGCCTTTATCAATGTTTTTGATGGCGTTATGAACGTCTTCTTTTGATGCTGAAACACCGCGCTGGTTGTATCTCGAATCTGAACTCACAAATAATAATTTATCAGGTTTTTACCCTATTTCGGCATGCAAAAATAATACAATCTTTCCGCATCATCAAAGGATAATAATAATTACTCGTTCAATTCATGACTCAAATCAGTTTTCAACTATAAAAATGAGCTATTCGCTTCATCTAATTATGCATTATTCACCTTTGTAAACAATAAAACAGCAGATTTCATCAACCTTATTTTTTGACTTTACCCTTAAAAGTTTTATTATTGCAAGATGCCCATAAAAAATAATACATTTTAAGAATATCAGAAAAACATAAGCATGTCGCTAATTAACCGTAAAAAGAACCGTTTGGTACCTGAACCTGCCCTACGACGTATGCCTTGCTATCTTTCATATCTTAAGCTGGCTCAGCGAGATGGGCATAAATATATTTCATCAACACTTATTGCCAGAGATATGGGTGTTGACCCTACGCAGGTCACTAAAGATCTTTCATACACCAGCATTGTTGGAAAAACAAGGGTTGGTTATGAAGTGGATGCACTAATCGATGTTCTTGAAGATTTCCTGGGTTTTACGGTTGTTGATGAAGCCTATTTATTTGGTGTTGGTAGTTTGGGCAAAGCTTTACTGCACGATTATGGTCTAAAACAGTTCGGATTAAAAATTGTAGCTGCATTTGACATTGACCCACAAGTGGTTGGAAAAACCATTGAAGGAGTTGAAATTTATCACTTTGATGAACTAGCCCGCATGCAGGAAAACGGAGTTAAAATTGGAATCCTTACTGTACCGGTTGACAAAACACAGGAAGTTGCTGATCGTTTAGTCGAAAGTGGCATACAAGGCATTTGGAACTTTACTCCGGTTAATATTAAAGTAAATGATGGAGTGGTAGTTCAAAACACTTCGTTGTATGCACACCTTGCCGTAATGTTTAACCGAATGAAAGCTAATTCTTAAAAAGTCAGGGTAAACTTTGTTTCTTTTTCCACTTCAGAGTATGCTGTAATGTTACCACCATGCAGTCTTAATATCTGTTTTGATAAGCTTAACCCAATACCCGAACCCTGAGGTTTGGTAGTAAAGAAAGGTATAAATATCTTATCCAGCACATTTGGCAATATTCCCTGACCATTATCAATAACTTGTATTGTTATTCTTCCACGCTTATTTAAAAAGGCCCGTAAGGTAATTTCTGCATTTTCGCGCCCATCAAGAGCCTGAATAGCATTCTGAACCAAATTAATTATTACCTGCTCAATTAATTTCTCATCAGCTGATAATTCCAGCGATTCTGGTTCAATCTGAATATTACATTTCACTCCTTTCGACTTTAATTCCTCAGCCAGCAATCCTTTTATATTATTAAGCAATTGACTTATAGGAAAAATAGAAAATGTCGGAGTTGGTATTTTTGTTAGGTTACGATAGGTATTTACAAAATGCATCAATCCATCAGTTCGCTTATAAATTGTATCAAGGGCTCCTTCAACTTCCTTAATGGTTTCGAAATGCTCACCCGGAATATCCTGATCCTGCAAATCGTTAGCAAGATCCTTCAAAATCAAACTAATAGTTGACGACAATGAAGATATGGGCGTTATGGAGTTCATGATTTCGTGTGTCAACACACGTATTAATTTCTGCCACGACTCCATCTCTTTTTCTTCTAATTCATTCTGAATATTCTTAATCGATGTAAGAAGAATGGTACGATTATGAATTTTGAATTCAGTAGCATAAACCGAAAGTTGCAATAATTCATCCTTTTCCTGAACGCGAATCAAGCTGTTTTCTCCATGATTAATGGTGAGAAGCTTCTCCACTAGCTCAGGACTAAAATCCCTTAATGATTGTATATTACTTAATGATCGAACTTGAAATAGTTTTTTGGTGGCATTGTTGATCAACTCCACCTTTCCATCTTTACTATAAGCAATTAAAGCGATTCCAATATGCTGAATTACAGTCTGCAGATAATAATAATTCTCCTCCTTCTCAGCTCTCACTTCCTGAAAATCCTTGATTACTTCATTAAACGACTTTTTTAATTTATCAAATGATGAATCAAGACTCTCAACCTGAAAAGTCCTGGTAAAATCAGAATAACGGATAGACTCAAGAAAATTATTCAAAACCCGGTTCGTTCTGTCAACATAATGAATCATGGCAAAAATCTGAAAGCCTATCAACAGACCAACCAGTACCAATGTCATCGTTAACTCGGTTTCGAAAAACAAATAAAAGAAGGCAAATATAGACCCCGCTAAAAGCAGGGTACGAACAATAAAATTGATCCTGAAGTTATTATAAGCCATGTTTTTCCAATCGTCGGTATAAAGATGTCCTTGTTAATCCCAGGTCGGCAGCAGCTTTAGAAACATTACCCCTGTTCATCCGAAGAACTTTTTCTATTATATGTCTTTCAATTTCTTCCAAATTATATGAATCAAATTCAAATCCTTCGGTACTCACCTGAACCGATGACAATTGAAAATCTGACTCTTCTAAATTGGCAGATTCACTCATAATAACTGTTCGTTCAACAATATGTTGAAATTCACGTACATTACCAGGCCATGGATAACTGGTTAGTTTTTTGATAACCTTAGCTGAAAGTCTGTTAATCTTCTTCTTGTATTTTTGAGAATAAATCTTTAGAAAATGCTCTGCCAGAACAGGTATATCTTCTGGTCTTTCACGCAAAGGAGGCAACTCAACTTCAACCGTATTAATACGATAAATTAAATCCTGTCGATAATTATCCTCACTGGCCATCTGCTTTAAATTCATATTGGTAGCACAAATCAATCGAATATCAATTGGTCTTGGCTTATTTGCTCCAACACGCGTTACTTCTCTTCTCTCAAGCACAGTTAATAATTTAGCTTGCAATGGCAGAGACAAGTTTCCTATTTCATCCAGAAACAATGTACCTCCATGAGCCATTTCGAACCTACCGGGACGATCTGCCTTAGCATCCGTAAACGCCCCCTTTACATGCCCGAATAACTCACTCTCAAATAACGACTCACTTAAGGCACCCAAATCAACACTAATGAAAGGCTCATCCCTACGAAGCGAATTACGATGCAGCGCTCTGGCAACCAACTCTTTTCCTGTACCATTCTCTCCCAAAATCAGTACATTTGCATCCGTAGCAGCAACTTTCTTAATGGTATTAAATACAGTTTGCATACCTGGTGAAATCCCGATAAAATTTGCAAATGGCTGATCCAGAATCGTATTCATTTCACGTTGTTTCGACTTCAGATCCTTAACTTCCTCACGTGATTGACGAAGCTTGATCGCTGAAGAAACCGTTGCCAATAACTTTTCGTTTTGCCATGGCTTCAGAATAAAATCAGTAGCACCTGCTTTTATAGCCTTAACCGACTTTTCAACATCGCCATAAGCTGTTATGAAAAGCACAACTGCCGAAGGATCAATTTCCAGAATTTTCTCCAGCCAGCTAAATCCTTCCTGTCCGCTTATAGCATCCTTTGTGAAATTCATATCCAGAAGTATCACATCAAACACATCATCAGCCATTATAGCTGGTATTTTTGTAGGATCGGTGGAAGTAACGATATGTTCTACATGAGGCTTAAGAAGCAATTTTAATGCAAATAATATATCAGCGTTATCATCTACTGCCAGTATGCGTCCTGATTTCTGAGTCATAAGATTGAGTTTTTCGTACCTAAATATACCATATTCTAAATGAAAAAGGTCACTGTATTGTTCGATAACGAACGGTATTCTTCAAACAAAAAGAATGCCGTTTATGTAATAAGCTTGATTTTAAAGCATTAACAACATTGGCACAAGAAGTGATAATACAATCATTGGAAACCTGACTAAAGATAATAACCTTTACCGTGTAGCGAAAGCTGTTAATTACTGAATATCTGATATTTAAAGTAGATATTTTACACAAAAGATGAAAAAATTACTTTTGTAGAGGGGACGATATTCTAAAAAATAAGACAATAAACATTGTTCGATAACGAACACAATTGTTCATTATCGGACATAATTGAAGGTAAAAATGATTCACACACGAAACTTAACCAAGATACACAGGAATGGTGGTGTAGAGCAAACCATTCTTCAAAATGTCAACATTGACATTGAAGCAGGTGAGTTTGTATGCCTTCTTGGACCTTCTGGTTCGGGCAAGACTACACTGATGAATATTTTTGGTCTAATTGATACTCCTACATCTGGTGATTTTTTGATGATGGGATATGACGTCACAAAGCTTAAAGAAAGACAACGAATTAATCTTCGAAGAGGGAGCATTGGTAATATTTTTAGAAACTTTGGATTAATAGATGAACTTAATGTTTATGAAAACATTGAATTACCTCTTCAATATTTAAAATATAATAAGCAACATAGATTTAAAAAAGTAAATTCTATTCTTGAAGAATTAAATATCACACATTTAAAATCATATTATACAAATCAACTAAACGGCCTTCAGCAACAATTGGTTGGAATTGGTCGTGCAATGGTTATTGATCCGGATATTATTCTGGCTGATGAACCAACAGGTTGCCTAAATTCAAGTTCCGGTAGCACTATTATGAACACCTTAAATTTGATTAACGAAAAAGGCACAACTATAGTTATGGCAAGTCATTCGGCTAACGATGCAGAAAAATCACAACGCATTATTCAGGTCTTTGACGGACATATAATAACTGAAAACATCAAAAACAGACTATAACAGATGATGCTGAAGCACCACATAAAAGTTGCCCTACGAAATATCAGGAAACAAGGGTTTTACTCGTTTCTTAATATTTTAAGCTTATCTGTTGGCATTACATTAAGTCTGCTCGTACTTCTGCTGGTAAAGCATGAGTTAAGCTACGACAAATCATTTAATCAAAGTGAGTCAATTTATCGTGTAGCTACAAAAGGTATTTTAAGCTCTAACTTTATTAATAGTGCCACCAGCCCAATGCCTTTGGGTGACCTAATGACTAAATATGACGAAGTAGAATCTGTTGTTCGTTTTGTACCCGGAGCCAATAATGTTGTTTCAAATGAAGATGTAAAGTTTAATGAAGAACATTTTCGGTTTGCAGATGCTTCCTTTTTTGAGATATTCGACCTTGATATCATCGCAGGAGAAAGTGAAAGTCTATTAAAATCACCCAATTCGGTGGTTCTAACCAAATCTGCAGCCAACAAATATTTTGGAGAGCAAAATCCTATTGGTAAAATTATTACGCGAGCAAATATGAATTACAAGGTAACAGGCATTTGTGAGGATATGCCCGTTACAAGTCACTTCAAATTTAATTTCCTGGCTTCAATATCAACAATTGATGCCATCTTGTTGAAAAAAGCTGATACTACATATGTTCAAAACTGGAAAAAAGACTGGCTCTATCTTAATTGCTATACCTATATTAAATTAAAGCCTACAGTTGAATCAAGGTCTTTTGAAGAAAATTTTAATAAAGAAAAAGATGCCCTGTTGTTACCTCAGGTAAAAGAAACTTTACAATCTGAGTTATCAACTGATAGTATTAAACTTGATTTTTATCTGCAGCCAATCACAGATATCCATTTACATTCTCATTTAACTGCCGAATTACAGCCGAATTCGAAACCAGTCTATATTAATCTGTTTATTTTCATTGCTGTTTTTATACTGCTAACAACCTGTATAAACTTCATCAACTTAACAACTGCCAAAGCCCGCAGGCGCTTTAACGAAGTTGCTTTGCGTCAGATGGTAGGTGCAGGACGACGACAATTAGTTTGGCAATTTCTAACAGAAGCCATCTTATACAGTTTAAGTGCAACATTCTTCGGACTTGTTTTGCTTGAACTACTTATACCCTTTTTTAATTTCTTCTTCAACCTACAACTTAATTTTTCAATTTTAACAGGATGGATTGACTTTTTCTGGATATTAATGCTGGTTCTTTTTGTCAGCATTATGTCCGGAGCCTTTCCTGCCTTTTTCTTTTCAGGATTAAAACCAAAACATATTTTACAAGGCAACTACAGAATTAAAAATAACGGTTTACTGGTAAGAGGTATATTTGTGTGTGCTCAGATTGCAATAAGTATTTTCCTTTTAATAGTTGTAACGGGTATGTGGTGGCAAATCAGTTACATCAATCAGTATAATCCGGGATTCGATTCTAAAAACATAATGGTGATTGAAAGAGGCGGAGCAATTGGTAAAAACTACCAGAATTTCAAATCCGATCTTCTTAAAATCAACGGAATTGAATCTGTAAGTGCATGTAGCAGTCTGCCAGGAGATGATTACTTTCAGGGTACCTTCAAAATAAAAAATGGTGCAAATGAAAAAGTAGCCGTCTTACCAATGAATTATGTTGACAGGGATTATTTCACCATGCTTAATCTGACTTTAAAGACAGGACGTTTTTTGGATGAAGCGGAAGGTGATTCATTAGGAATTTTACTCAATCACACTGCAATTACCGAATATGACATAAAAAAGCCATTAGGACAAAAGATTGAAGTTTTTGGAAATAAAGATTTTGAATTAAATGTAGTGGGTGTTGTAAAAGATTTTCATTTTGAGACATATTACGAAAAAATTAAACCATTGGCTTTGATCCTTATGGGAGAAAAAATGAATTTCGATTATATCCTGGTAAAGCTTAATGCTCAACACTCAGTTGCGACATCTCAACTTATTAATGAAACCTGGAAGAAATATTCTGAAAGTTCACCTTTTGAGTGGCAAATGCTTACAACCCGACTATCAAATCTATATGAAGAAGATATTCGAATTGCTAAAATCATTTCAGTTTTTGCCATTTTATCTCTTTTTATGACAATTCTTGGAATCATTGCCTTAACCGCTTTTATTACCGAATATAAATCGAAAGACATTGGAATAAAAAAAGTATTGGGTATCTCACGCCAAAGCATTATTCTTCAAATATTTTCTGATTTTAGTCTCTACATAATTATTGGTGTTATCTTATCTATATTGCCAGCATTTATTGCTTTAACTGCATGGATTGAGAGTTATGCTTATGCACGATTTCTAAATGGTTTTATTTTTATCCTGGATGCAGTTTTTGTTGCTGGTTTGGCGTATCTGTCAGTTTTCTATCAATCCTACCGAATGGCTTCTGAAAGGCCTGCTGACAGTTGGCAATACAAATAAAACAGCCTTTAGAAGGTAACGATTTTTAACATCTCAGAATACTGATCCAAAATATACTCCTAAAAGATGATCATAATCAGAGCTTGATTTAAATGGGTAGTATTAAAAAAATCAATATATTTGCGCGATTATGATGTGAAGTGTCAAAACGAATAATTATAAATTATTAACAAATGCAAAACAAAGGAGCAATAAGACTATTTGCCATTCTTTTGGCGTTAGTCAGCTTATATCAACTATTTTTTACTTACAAGACACGAAGTGTTGAGGCCGATGCAAAGGCTATTGCGGGTGGTGATCCGAAAATAGAGTTCGCTTATTTAGACTCCATTAAAAACGAAACAGTATACAGTTTCTTTTGGTTTCGTGATTATACTTACCAGGAGTGTAAAGAGCGTGAGATAAACTTTGGTCTTGACCTTAAAGGTGGTATGAACCTTATCCTTGAGGTGAAGGTTTCAGATGTTGTTCTTGCTCTGTCAAACTACAACACTGACGAAACTTTCCGTGCAGCTTTGAAAAAGGCTGAAGAAATGGAAAAAACTAGTTCTGAAGACTATATCACACTTTTCGGACAAGCATATCAGGATTTGGATGGAAATGCACAACTTGCAACCATTTTCAATACCATTGAATTGAAAGAAAAAGTAAGCTATAACTCATCTAACGAGGAAGTCTTAAAGGTAATCAGAACTGAAGCTCAGAGTGCCATCGACAATGCTTTTAATATCCTTCGTACTCGTATCGACCGTTTTGGTGTTACTCAGCCCAACGTTCAAAAGCTTGAGAAAGCAGGACGTGTATTGGTTGAATTACCGGGTGTTACTGAGCCTCAAAGGGTACGTAAGTTATTGCAGGGAACCGCAAGCTTAGAATTTTGGGAGACTTACGAAAACGGTGAATTATTCCAATATCTATTTCAGGCTGACTCAAAGGTTCGCGAATTAGAAGAAGCAAAAAAACCTGTAAAAGAAGAGGCTGTTGAAACTGCAAGTGAGACAACTGAAGCAGACAGTGATCTATCATTATTAGGTCAATTAGATAACGATAGTACTTCTATTGATTCATTAGCTACTGATACAAAATCGTTGTTTAGTTACTTGCAACCAAATTATGGCCAACAAGGACCTTTCCCTGGACCTGTTGTTGGTTTATCTCTTGCTCGTGATACTGCTGAAGTGAATAGCTATTTACAGAATTCTGTTGTAAGAAGCTTATTCCCTAAAGACGTTAAATTCTTCTGGACAGTTAAACCTGTTGATCAGGAGTACATGAAGTCACGTTTCCCTGAAGCTAACGAAAAAGAATCTGCATTCCAGTTAGTAGCTATCAAAGTTAGTACGCACGATGGACGTCCTCCTTTAGAAGGGGATGTAATTACTTCAGCACGTAGTCAAACTAACCAACGTGGACAATTTGAAGTATCAATGAGCATGAACGCTGAAGGTGCTAAAACCTGGGCTCGCCTAACAGGTGCTAATATTGATCGTAGTATTGCCATTGTTTTAGATGGCTATGTATATAGCTTCCCAACTGTTAATACAAAAATTGACGGAGGAAGTAGTCAGATTACGGGTAACTTTACTCCTTCTGAAGCAGAAGACTTGGCAAACATTCTTAAGTCAGGTAAATTACCTGCTCCAGCTCGAATCGTTGAAGATACTGTAGTGGGTCCTTCTCTGGGCCAGGAAGCTGTTAACAGCGGTTTCTCATCTTTCATATGGGCATTTATCATCGTACTTGTTTATATGTTATTGTACTATGGTTATCGTGCTGGTTGGGTAGCTGACTTCGCTCTTATTTCTAACATGTTCTTCATTTTAGGAGTGCTGGCATCTTTTGGTGCAGTATTAACACTTCCAGGTATTGCAGGTATTGTGCTTACCATTGGTATGTCGGTTGATGCGAACGTACTTATCTATGAGCGAATCAAAGAAGAAATGAGATCTGGAAAAGGAGTTCAATTAGCTATTAAAGATGGATATAACAATGCCTTCTCTGCAATTATTGATGCTAACGTTACAACTTTCTTAACGGGTATCATACTGTTCGTATTTGGTACAGGACCAATTAAAGGTTTTGCTACTACTTTAATGATTGGTATTGCAACATCATTCTTCTCAGCAATTTTCATTACTCGCTTGATTTTTGAAAAAATGTTGGATAAGAAGAAAACTCTTATTTTCGATACTTCAATAACAAGAAACTTGTTTGCTAACATGCACATTAAATTCCTTGAAAAGAAAAACATTTTCTTCATCATTTCAGGAATTTTGATTCTGGCTTCTGTTGGTTCATTGGCTACTCGTGGTTTAAAACAAGGTATTGATTTTACCGGAGGACGAACTTTTGTAGTTCGTTTTGATGAGCAGGTTTCTTCTGTTGATATTCAAAAATCACTTACTGCAGTATTTGACGAATCAAATGTTGAAGTAAAACAATTCGGTAACGAAGGTAATCAGGTGCGCATCGCAACTAACTTTATGGTTGACAACAACGATGACAACACTGATAACCTAGTTGAAACTAAATTATACGAAGGTCTTACCTCATTCCTTGGATCTGATGTTGATCAGGAAACTTTCTTAACTGATTACCGAATGAGTTCTCAGAAAGTTGGGCCAACTATTGCAAGTGATATTAAGAGAAATGCCAGTTTGGCAATTATCTTCAGTTTACTTGTTATTTTCTTATATATCCTTGCCCGATTCAGCAACTGGCAATTTGGTTTAGGAGCATTGGTTGCTTTGGTTCATGACGTGTTAATTGTATTAGGTATATTCTCATTGACCTATTCATTCATGCCTTTCTCATTGGAAATTGACCAGGCATTTATTGCTGCAATCCTAACCGTAATTGGATATTCCATCAACGATACTGTGGTTGTATTCGACCGTATCCGTGAGTATTTCAAACTTCATCCAAAACGTGATAAAGTTGAAGTTACAGATGCAGCATTAAACTCAACTGTAAGCCGTACAGTAAATACATCATTAACTACCTTTATTGTGTTGTTAATTATCTTCTTATTCGGTGGCGAAGTAATTCGTGGATTTGTATTTGCATTGATGATTGGTGTTGTAGTAGGTACCTACTCTTCATTATTCATCGCAACTCCAATTGCTGATTTCTTCCTAAAGGATAAAAATCAAAAGAAATAATAAATTTCAATTATATGAAGCCCCATTGCTTTAAGCTTTGGGGCTTTTCTTTTTTATATAGCATTCAAGTTCTAATTTATTATCTTTGAATTTCAAATTAACTTGTATGATGAATTTGTTATTTATTTCAGGCGGTGAGATACTTATTGTAGGGCTTGTTGTCTTATTGTTGTTTGGAGCTAAAAGCATTCCGGATGTAGCCAGAATGCTGGGAAAAGGAATGAATGAGTTCAAACGTGCATCCGATGAAATCAAGAGGGAATTAAGAGATCAAACCAGTGATATCAGAAGAGACATTAGCGAGGCACGGACATTTGTTAATGATGAAGTTAAAGATGTACAAAAAGCTGTCGACACAGATTTATCTGTTGATGATGATCCATACAATTTGAAAGAAGCTGAAAAACAAGATAAAGACCAGCCTGAAGTAAAAAGTACCAAAAAGAAGATTAATCCCATAGATAATACACCCGATGGAAAAGCAGAGGGTGATGGACCCATTTCCCGAGAGGATGTTATCGAAGAATAAACAAATCATATGTTATCATTTGTGTTGTTAATAGCAGGCTTTGTTCTGCTTTTTTTTAGTGGAGATTGGTTGGTGAAGGCAAGTGTTAATCTGGCCCGCCATTTTAAAGTTTCTACACTTGTTATTGGAATTACGGTTGTTGCATTTGGTACATCTGCACCTGAATTAATTGTTAGTTTAAGTGCAGTATTTAGCGATTCTTCTGATATATCAGTGGGTAATGTTATTGGCTCAAACATTGCCAACATAGCATTGGTATTGGGCCTGGTAGCCATTATTTTTCCAGTAAAGGTCAAAAAAAATAATATATGGATTGATTGGTTGGTAATGCTAATCGCGTCTTTGGGGCTATTAATTGCTAGTCTAAACAACGTAATCTCATTCTATGAAGGTGTTGTTTTTTTAATATTACTTGCTTTATACCTGGTTTGGTCTGTATGGAAAAGCCGAAGAGATACAAAGCAGCAGGAAAACATTCAGGAACCTGCAATGAGCATTTCAAAGGCATTTGGTTTCTTTTTACTCGCTACAATTGGATTATATTTTGGTGCCGATTGGTTAGTGAAAGGTTCAAAAGCAATTGCAATTAGTTTTGGAATCAGTGAGAGAGTGGTTGGATTGTCACTTGTTGCTCTTGGCACCAGCATCCCAGAACTGGCAACATCACTTATAGCCGCATTAAAAAAAGAATCAGATATATCAATTGGCAATATAATTGGCTCAAATATTTTCAACATCTGGGCAGTTTTAGGAACCACTTCTGTCATCAAACCACTTAAGGTTAGTGATGCAATGCTTCATGTTGATTATAAATGGATGATTGGTGTTGCCATTCTCTTATTTGTTTTATTATTACCTCTCTCCAAAGGAATTATAAACCGTTGGAAAGGAAGCCTGTTATTTATTGTCTACGCTATTTATATTTACATTTTGTTTTTCTGATGATGGTACATTGTTCTGACATTAAAAAAAGCTACGGCAGCCTCGAAGTGCTAAAAGGAATAGATCTTTCGATAGAGAAAGGTGAAGTAGTTTCCATTGTTGGAGCGAGTGGCGCTGGAAAAACTACTCTCCTTCAAGTATTAGGTACCTTGGATAAACCTGATTCAGGAACTATTCAAATTGATGGAGAGAATGTATTGACAATGAATGAAAAACAATTATCACGTTTCAGAAACACTAAAATTGGATTTGTTTTTCAGTTCCATCAGCTATTACCTGAATTCACTGCTTTGGAGAATGCTATTTTACCTGCCCTTATTAATGGTACAAATAAAAAGCAGGCTGAAAAAAAAGCAAAGGAATTATTAAGCTTTCTTAGCCTCGACCATCGTCTCGAACATAAACCTTCAGAACTCAGCGGTGGAGAAAAACAGCGTGTGGCCGTTGCCAGAGCATTGGTTAATAATCCTTCAGTGGTATTTGCCGATGAACCTTCAGGGAACTTGGATTCGCATAATCAGGAAGAACTTCAAAAATTATTTTTTGACCTTAGAGCTGAGTTTAATCACACATTTGTTGTTGTTACACACGATTATCACCTGGCTCATATGTGCGATAGATTGATTGATATGAAAGACGGACTGATTAATGGATCTAATCATGAATCTTAACGAGATTAAAGATTTTCTTGATGAAAAAGTCCTAAAATATAATCAACCCAGGTTTATCGAGAATGATCCCATCCAGATTCCACATCTCTTTAAACAAAAACAAGATATCGAAATCGCGGCTTTTCTTGCTGCATCTATTGCCTGGGGGAAGCGAGACCAAATAATAAAGAGCTCACTTAAAATCATGAATCTTATGGATAATGCTCCATATGATTTCATTTCTAATGCTTCTTCTTCTGACCTGCATCGTTTTGAGGAGTTTTACTACCGCACATTTTCATCGGTTGATTGCATCTATTTCATAAAAGCATTAATGCAAATATATCAAAAACATGGCAGCATAGAGAATGTTTTTAATGATGGATACCAAGCTGGTGGAATCAAAGAAGCAATATCCGGTTTCAGAAAAGTATTTCTAAGCTTTAACTCACCCTTACGGTCCCATAAACATGTTGCCAATATTGAAAAAGGAGCTTCAGCTAAACGCATAAACATGTTTTTAAGATGGATGGTTCGCAATGATAACAAAGGTGTTGATTTTGGTATTTGGCATACAATTTCGACAAAAGATTTATTACTTCCTTTGGATGTACACACTGGTAATGTTTCTCGCAAATTAGGCCTTCTAATGCGTAAGCAAAATGACATTAAAGCCGTTGATGAAGTTATGAATTATCTAAGAATGTTCGACTCCAACGACCCCGTTAAGTACGATTTTGCTTTATTCGGATTAGGTATTGAAGAAAAATTTTAAAATGGCAAATAACTATTTCCAATTTAAACAATTCAGAATTAACCAGGATAAAGCTGCCATGAAAGTTGGAACTGATGGCGTTTTATTAGGAGCTTGGGCAGCAATCGAAAATGCTCAAACGATTCTTGATGTTGGTACCGGCACCGGCCTAATTGCGTTAATGGCAGCTCAACGAAATACCAGCGCTGAAATTATTGCAATAGATATAGATGAAAATGCATGTGAACAGGCATATGAAAATGTCCAATGTTCACCCTGGTCTGACAGAATTACTGTAATACATTCTTCTATACAGGATTTTGCATCAACAAATGAAAACATATTTGATTATATCGTTTCTAACCCACCATTTTTTAATAAAAGTTTAAAATCCGAAAATACAGCCAGAAACCTAGCCAGACATACAGACAGCCTGAGCTATGAAGAATTATTTCATTGTTCAATACAATTGAGTTCTCCCGCAGCCACACTAGGATTGATAATCCCTCACTTATTGGAAAAAGAAATTATTAGCATAAAAAACTATTACGATTATAACCTTTCAAGAATTCTTCGCGTAAAAGGGGATATTAATAAACAGATTGTCAGAAGTCTTCTTGAATTCAATCTTGGCAAAGCAACTAATTTTAATGAAGAAATAATTTACATTGAAAAAGGTAAGCGCCATGCATATTCTGAAGAATACAAAGCACTAACACGTGACTTTTATTTGACATTTTAAGTTTACAGATTAATTAAATTAATATTTTTTGTTAATTTGGTGGACATAAAATCCGTAAGAATGGGAAAATTACGTTATAATAATAACGAATTACTGGAAGGTGTTTATAACCGGGACAGCCGTATAATAAAATATATTATGGGGTTGGTGTGGGTGCCTGTGCGGGATTTAGTCCTTCAAAATAGTGGAAAGGAAGATGATGCAATGAACTTGATTCAGGAAGGATTTATTGCCATCTATACAAAAACCGAAAAACCACAATTGACAGCCTCTTTTACTACTTACTTCTATGCTATATGCCGTAACATATGGCTAAATGAATTACGCATCAGAAAAAAGGAAAGTTCAGTTCTCAAAAATATTGAGAATGCAGTAGTTATAACTGAGGAGGTTGATGAAGAACAACTGTACGAAAAAAGAAGACAGTTATATCTAAAGCACTTCAAAAATATCTCTAAAGTTTGTCAGGATCTGCTTAAACTTGTTTCTAAAGGTTTTTCAAACGAAGATATTACTGCCGAACTTGCATTTAGTTCTTTACAATATATGAAAAACAGAAGAACTCAGTGCAATAAGAAATTATTGGATATGATTAAAGAGGATCCTCAATATAAAGCATTAAAGTATGGATTATAATGACAGATTTTTAGATTTTCTATCAGGAGAACTCTCTGACGAGGATCAAAATAAATTATCTGAAGAACTTAATAATAATAAGGAGCTTCAGGAGGATCTGCTTCTTCAAAAAGAGATCTTACACACCATTAAAATGGGGGATGATGATACCATGGATTTCAGAAGCCAACTTAAAGATATTGGTAATGACTTTCTTGAAGATAAAAAATCAACATTCCGTATTCGCCCAATGTATTGGATTGCTGTTGCATCAGTGATTACTATTTTCTCTATAAGTACATTCTTGGGATTGCTTAGTAATGACCGTTTCATGGGCGATCAAATGTTCATGGAATATTACGAACCTTATGGCATTAATATTAACGTTAGAGGCCATAATGATTTTACTGAAATAGATAAAGCCATTGAATTATATCAATCTGGAAATACTAAGAGTGCTTTAGATGAATTTCAACGACTAAAAATAGACAACTCTGAAATGTCAGGTTTTTTCTCAGCTCTTTGCCAAATAGAACTTGGAAATATTATAGAAGCTGAACGCGAGCTAGAATTGATAAGTAAGGATGCCGTATTCTACTCCGAGCATATTGATTGGTATCTTTCGCTATGCTATTTAAAACAGGAGAAACTACCAGAGGCAAAAGCATTATTTCAACATATTGCCGAAGGGAATAACGAATATGCTGATAAAGCTATAAGAATACTGAAAAAGTTAAAATAATAGAACTAAAATATTCATTGAAGATACCCTTACATTACAAAGTGAGGGTATTTTTTTATTATTTCTTTAAAGTAATAAGACAATTTTATATTTAGATGACAGAACATTCTAGTTTAATCTATACTTCAGTTAGTATAGTCAAATGAATTAATTTAATCCCTTTTTACTAAACAACGAAATTAGGTGAGAAGATAAGAACAATAATTTCTCAATAATAAAACGGGCGAATAGTTGCCAATAGCTACTAAATATATCCTGATATAAAGAAAGCCTACCTATTATCCAAATAACTTTATGAAATCTATAATAGCCTTATGACACCAGATATAGCCAGAATGAAGCTGGCATTATGGTTTAATGAGATAGAACAATCTGGTTTTGATGCTTTCTCAACTATTCGAAGAACTTTGGAAGTGCATTATGATACCATAATCAATTACTTTAATGGCAGAAGTACCAATGCTGCAGATGAATCATTCAATGCTAAAATTAAAGACTTCAGAAGACAATTCAAAGGTGTGGTTGATGTGAAGTTTTTCTTGTATCGTTTATGTAAAATTTATGCCTAGACCCAGAATTTGGTTCTGATCCATCCTTTATTTGATCCAGTAAACGATAAACTTCATAAACCGTTAAACGCAAAAAACCCGTTGCTCTGATTGAACAACGGGTTTCTTCCAAAAAAGGGTGGCCCACGATAGCCCACGATAGCTATCGTGGCGTGGCTACTCTCACACTTCTATGTGAGAGAAACCTAATTTCTTTTTACAAAAAAGAGTAACTACTTTGCAGTAATTACTCTTATTAAAAAAGGGCGGCGACCTACTCTCCCACTTCTACGCAGTACCATCGGCGCTGCAGGGCTTAACTTCTCTGTTCGGAATGGGAAGAGGTGGGAC